>NZ_JBFTMM010000003.1:0-278886 GCF_056396945.1 Pseudomonas sp. 05N432
TCGCCGTAAGGGCGAAACCCTAAGCGGCCGTTACCGCAGAAATGGATATGTACACCTGCGGGAGGTTGGTCGGCTGTCAGGCCGTCATCGCGAGCAGGCTCGCTCCCACAGTTGAACGGTGTACATCTGCAAGAGATGGGTCGGCTGTCGGGCCGCCAAGGTCAAAAGATCGCAGCCTGCGGCGGCTCACAGCAGCAACGCCACCAGCGCGCTCCAGCCGGTTTGATGGCTGGCACCCAGGCCGCGGCCGGTTTCACCATGGAAATACTCGTGAAACAGCAGCAGGTCACAGCTCAACGGGTCGGCCTGGAGCTGCGCGTAGCCGACCATCGACGGTCGGCTACCGTTTTCATCCCGCAAGAACAGTCGGGTCAGACGCTGACTCAAACTGTCGGCTACCTGGGCAAGCGATGCCAGATAGCCTGAACCGCTGGGGTATTCGACCGAAAAATTTTCGCCGTAGTAGCGATGAAACTCACGCAACGACTCGATCAGCATGTAGTTGATCGGCATCCACAACGGCCCGCGCCAGTTGGAATTGCCGCCGTACAGCCGCGAACCGGATTCCGCCGGTTCATAGTCGGCACACAGTTTGTTGCCATTGATCTGCATGCGAAATGGATGCTCGGCGAAGGCTTTGGACAAGGAGCGAACGCCGAATTCGGAGAGGAACTCGGCCTCATCGAGCATGCGCTTGAGCAGGTTTTTGGTGCGCTCGCCACGCAACAGCGCGAGCAGTATCCGATTGCCTTTTCCAGGCTCGGTCCAGCGTGAAATCAGACTTGCCAGGTCCGGCCGATGATGCAGGAAACCCAATAAACGCTCACGCAAGCCCGGCAACCCTTCGTGCTCGTGCTGTTCCAGCACCTGCACCGCAAACAGCGGCATCAAGCCAACGATGGAGCGCAGGCGCAGCGGTTCGTTGACGCCATCCGGACGGTGCAGAACATCGTAGAAAAACTGGTCCTGTTCATCCCACAACCCTTCAGCGGCATCGTCCACGCGGTTGATGGCGCCGGCGATATAGAGAAAGTGCTCGAAGAACTTCACCACGATGTCGACGTACACCGGATTGCGCTTGGCCAGTTCCAGAGCAATCCGCATCAAGTCCAGCGCATACGCCGCCACCCACGCCGTGCCGTCGGCCTGATCCAGGTGAAAACCGGGTGGTAACGCGGCCGAACGGTCAAACAACGCAATGTTGTCGAGCCCGAGAAACCCGCCCTGGAACAGGTTGCGACCTTCGGCATCCTTGCGGTTGACCCACCAGGAAAAATTCAACAGCAGCTTGTGGAAAATCCGCTCGAGAAAATCCATATCGCCGACGCCGGTCAAGGCCTTGTCACGCTGATACACCCGCCAACTGGCCCAGGCATGCACCGGCGGGTTGGCATCGTCGAAACGCCATTCGTAGGCCGGCAGTTGGCCGTTGGGGTGCATGAAGCGGTCTTTGACCAACAACAGCAGTTGATGCTTGGCAAACCCCGGATCGATCAGCGCGTAAGCAACGGCCTGAAAGCCCAGGTCCCACGACGCATACCATGGGTATTCCCAGGTATCGGGCATGGAAACGATGTCGGAGTTCGACAAATGCCGCCAATGGGTGTTGCGGATGTTCAGCCGTCCGGGCGGTGGCGAGGGTTGTCCGGGGTCGCCGTCGAGCCAGCGATTGACGTCGAAGTAATACAACTGCTTGGACCAGAGCAACCCGGCCAGCGCCTGCCGCTGAACGTTACGCGCGTCCGGGTCCGTCATCTGTGCTTGCAGCACCGCGTAATAGTCATCGGCCTCCAGGCGGCGGCGTTCGAACAGTGCCTTGGCGTTGACCTTGGGCGCGACGGTCGGCGCAAAGCGCAGGTAGATGCATTTGCGCGCCAGTCCGTCCAGTTCGAGAATGAAATGCGCCGCGACCCGGGTACCGGCGTCACGTCGAATCGCCCCCGCCACACCGTCCACCAGATAATCGTTGATGCCATCCTTGAACGGGCCATTGGCGGGCACGCCGTCAAGTTTCGGGTGGTTGGTCTGGTTGTCACAGAACAGCCACTCACACCCCTCCTCGCCCCAGGCACTGAGTTGCCGGTCCGCCAGCCTCGGGTGCTGCGCCAGGACTGAGTCACCGGTCAGCGTCAGGCTGGGCATGTGCCGGTCACCGCCCCAACTCCAGGTGTTGCGCGCCCACACCTGGGGCAAGACCCGCAGACGCGCCGGCAGATCCGAACGGTTGTTCACGGTGACCCGCATCAACAGGTCGTCCGGGCTGTTCTTGGCGTATTCCACCGTTACGTCGAAGTAGCGGTCATCCTCGAACACCCCGGTATCGAGGATTTCATACTCGGTATCAGAAAGGCCGCGGCGAGCGTTTTCGGCCACCAGGTCAGCATAGGGAAACGCAGCCTGCGGGTATTTGTAGAGCATGCGCATGTAGGCATGGCTCGGCACCCCGTCGACATAAAAATACAGCTCTTTGACATCCTCGCCGTGATTGCCTTCAGCATTGTTCAGGCCAAACAGACGCTCCTTGAGAATCGGGTCGCGCTCGTTCCATAGCCCTAACCCGATGCACCAGTGCTGGGCCCGGTCGCAGAACCCGGCCAACCCGTCCTCGCCCCAACGATAGGCCCGGCTGCGGGCGTGCTCATGCGGGAAATACGTCCAGGCATCACCGTCGGCGCTGTAGTCCTCGCGCACGGTGCCCCATTGCCGCTCACTCAAGTACGGGCCCCATTCGCGCCAGCACTCGGCCTCATCGCCAACCAAACGCTGGCCTTCGACGGTGCCGAGAATGTTCGTGGCCGACTGCGCTGTCATGGGAACGTCCGTTGTTGTCCGGGATGATGTGCAGTGTAGAGCGTGGATTCGCCCCGGTGCACGCGGCGTCCTGTTCATTCAACTCGAGTTCAGGCGCGCGCTTGCTCTACACTGCGGGGCTCTTCACCTCAGCGACTGCTTATGGACATCGATCTCGCCCGTACCTTTCTGGAAATCGTTCGCTGCGGCAGTCTCGCGGCCGCTGCCGATAAGCTGCACGTCACCCAGACCGCAATCACCGCTCGGGTGCAGAAGCTCGAAAGCCAGCTCGCCAGCACCTTGTTCGTGCGCAACCGCGCTGGCGCTCGCCTGACAGCGGATGGCGAGGCCTTCGTGGTGTACGCCAATCAATTGGTACAGACATGGGAAGCCGCACGCCGGGATTTGCCGTTGCCGGAAGGCTACCGCAATGTGCTGCACATCGGCGGCGAGGTCAGTTTATGCAACCCGTTGATGCTCAGTTGGGCCCGCGAACTGCGCGAGAAGATCCCCAGCCACGCCTTGCGCACGGAAATCCGCGACGGCGAAAACCTGCTGCGCCAGCTGGAATTGGGCGTGCTGGATGCCGCGCTGGTGTTTCAACCCGAGTACTGGCCACAGCTGCAAGTGGAGCAACTGCTGGAGGAGAAACTCATCCTGGTGCGCCTGCCATCCAGACCCGAGCCTTACGTCTATATCGACTGGGGCAAGGAGTTCCGACGCCAGCACGACGCGGCGCTGCCGGACAAGGCCAAAGCCGCGGTGAGCTTCAACCTCGGCCCGCTGGCGCTGCAATACATCCTGCAAAACGGCGGCACCGGTTATTTCCGCACTCGGGTGGTCCAGACTTACCTCGACAGCGGCGTGCTGGAACGGGTGCCCAAAGCCCCGGAATTCAGTTACCCGACCTATCTGGTGTACTCGCGGGATCGTGACTCGGCGGTGCTGCAACAGGCGTTCGAGTTGTTGCGGGAACTGGTCAAGACCGACAGCGACTGGTCGCAGCGCTGGGATCCGTTGATCTGAGCAATATCCACACCCATTCGACGTGAATACCCACCCATTCCCGACATCCATTGGCTGAATAATTTCTCCACGACTAGTCTTTTGTTAATAACAACGACAACAGGTGATCGCGGTGAGGCAAACCACGCAGGCGTTTCGTGCTCGTTACCGGGCCGATATTCATCGGTTCTACAACCCGTGGCTGCACGGCGGTTTTGTGTTGGCCTTCGGTGTGTTGGGCATCACGCTGTTCTGGAGCACCGTGCACCAGGTGCAACCGCTGGAGTGGCTGACGGTACCGCTGACGCTGTTGTTTTTCAATTTCGCGGTCTACGTGGTCCACCGGCACCTGGGTCATCACAAAAAAGCCTTTGCGCGGTTGTTCTATGCCCGGCACGCGGGCGATCACCACAGTTTTTTCGCCCCCGGCTACATGACCTACGACACGGCGCGCGACTGGCGGGTAATTCTGTTTCCGGCGTGGCTGATCGTGCTGCACAGCCTGGTGATCACCTTGCCCGCCTGGTGGCTGCTCAAGCATCTCAATGGCAACGTCGCCGGGCTGTTCGCTGGCTGCATGATCCTCGGCTACCTGGCCTATGAGGTGTTTCACGCCTGCGAACATCTGCCACCGAACAATCCCGTCACCCGCCTGCCGTGGATCCGCCAGATGCGCCGCCTACATGCGCTGCATCACCGTCGCGAGCTGATGCAGGAGCGCAATTTCAACATCGTTTTTCCGCTGATGGACTACCTGTTCGGCACACTGTATTGGGAAGCCGAACCCGATCATTCGCACCTTCAAACACGGCGCGCGCCCATGACCCGCCTGCAACACCGGATCGACATCGCACGCGACCCGATCGCCGTGCTCGCCTACGCCAGTGCCGCGACGCGTTGGCCGGAGTGGCACCCTTCATCGCTGAAAGTCGACGGCCAGCCAGGACCACTGTACGCGGGGTCACGTTTTGAAGAGGATATTCATGCGGGGGGGCGAGCCGGCCATTTGAGCTGGGAGGTCGAAGAGTATTTGCCGGGGCGGCGCTGGAGTGCTCACGCTCAGGGTGATCATGGTCTGGAACTGCTGCTGACTTATGAATGCGCCAGCGAGGGTAGCGGCACGCGCTTCGTGCGCACCCTGGAATACCGTTTTAGCGGACGGCTGATGCGCCTGGCCAATCGGCTGCTGCTCAAGCGGCGTATCGAGCGCGAATCGGCGGCCTCGCTGCTGGCCTTGCGCGACAGGGCACAACGGGCAATCCCGGCCCACACAGGGTCAATCGCCTGACACGCAACACTCAACGTTGAATCAACACTTGCAAGCGGGCTGCCAAACAAGGGGGCGACACGACGCCCCCCCCATGTTGGTCACGTTCTGACAGAACCGTTCAAACTCCGGGATATTTCGTCTTTGATCGAAAGGCGCTTTGCCTTGAGCTTCCTCAATTCATCATCTGCCAGAGCCTGGGCTTCCGCCTCCAGGACCCGCTTGTCGATATCCGAATATTTGTCCAGCAGCGCGTTCAGGTGAGGATCATTTGCACGCTTTTGCTGAATGACTTCCTTTGAGCAGCTCAGGTCCTGATACAGGTCATGATTAACCGGCATGGAACACCTCCGTTTGTTGATCGGTGGCGAACGCCTTTGCGTGCGCTCGCCAGTTATCAGAATGGCCTCGCTCGGCGGTTGCTGTCGACTATCAATCAGACCAGCGGTGCCCGTTGGTCGGACGTGTCGTTATTGTCAGCGCACGGTGTTGGCGCCCTCACCCACCAGAATAGTCTCGCGCCCGCCGTTGTGTTGAGCACCGTGTGTCGGCAACCGGAATATCAGTCGGTACCGTACTTCGGCGATCGCGGTCCGTACAGCAGGCCCGCCGGGTGCCCCGCCGACAGCAGTCGTGCGCTGGTGATACCGGCAATCGGGTGACCGGCGTCGGTGGAGCTGTTGATGACCTGCTTGACCGCTGCAGTGATCAGCGCACCCAACAAACCGCCTCCACTGTTGTTGTTGCCCTCTTCGCTCGACGCGCTGGCCGAGCCGGTCCACAAGGTCGTGCCCGTCTTGAGGTCCACCAGTTTCGCGCTGGCGGTAACCACGGTTGCACTGGAGATCACCATGTAGCGAGTGCCGTAGTCAGTCACGGTAATGTAGAGCGCGGCATCGGCACCGAAGATCTCTTGCAGTTTGTTGGCCGGCGCCTGGTGGATGTCCGCCGGCGTGGTCAGGCCGTTCTGGTGGAACGTCTCGTCGACCAGCGCGATCGGCAGCACGTAGTAACCGGCTTCAGCCAGCGGGTACGTAACCTGCGAGAGCATGCTGTAGGACGCCTTGACGTCCGGCGAGTTGTTCAGCGGCGGCAGTACCAGAATGGTTTTTGGACGGCTTTGCTTGTAAGCCGAGTAGTCCACGGTCTTGGGGCTGACGCAACCGCCGAGGACGGCCAGGGCCAGCAAGCCGGCCATCAGTTTCAATGAGCGCGCGATCATTGGGCATCTCCGGTCTTGGCGTTTTTAAGCAGGAAGTTCATGTACGGCGTCGACTCGGGAAACAGGGTCTTCTCGGTTCTGAACTGCTGCACCATCTGATCGTCCTTGCCCAGGCTCAGGTACAACAGCCCCAGGTGGGCGTGGTAGCCAGGCGGCGGTGTCTTGCCAGTGGACTTGATCTTTTGCAGGTCGCGCTCCAGCGCTTCGGCCTGGGCTTCCTTGGGCTCCTCGCCTTTGAAATACTCATAAACCTGTGGCTGGTAGCCTTCCCACTGGTAAAGGGTTTGCGGACTGTTGCATCCGGCCAGCAGGCCACTCACCAGCAACATCGACGCCATCGGCGCCCACGACATATAACGCTTGAACATGCTTGTACCGCTCCTTGTCATCGACCTTGATCAGTTGCCCGGCTTCCATGCACCCGAATTCATGCCATCCACCAGGCGATTGATCGCCTCGCGCATGGCCAGGTCGAGCACCTTGCCGTTGAGGGTCGAATCGTAGGCAGCAGTACCGCCGAAGCCGATGACTTCACGGTTGGACAAGGCGTATTCACCTGCGCCCTGAGTCGAATAAACGACTTCCGAAGTGCTGATATTGACGATATTCAAGTTGACCTTGGCGTACGCCACCTGGGTCTTGCCGCGGCCAAGAATGCCGAACAACTGGTGATCACCGGTCTCTTTGCGGCCGAACTCGGTAACGTCGCCAGTCACCACAAAGTCGGCACCCTTGAGGCGCTGGGCTTGCCCCTTGATCGATGCTTCCTGCTGGATCTCGCCCATGTTGTCGCGGTCCAGCACGCTGAAGCGGTTGGTCTGCTGCAAGTGAGTGATCAGGATGGTCTTGGCCTGACCGCCGAGGCGGTCCACGCCATCGGAGAAGATCCCGCGCATGTAGCTCGAACGGTTGTCGAACTTGCCAACGGCCATCGGCACTCGAACACCGACAAAGGCCTGGCTGGCGCTTTCGACTTTTGCTACCGGCAGTGCGCGGGAGCTTTCGGTTGCACACCCTGCCATCGCGCCCAATACGGCAATCGCGGCCCCTGATACCACCATCCGAGAGATCATTCTCACTGTGCATTCCTTCTGAAAAACGGTTTATCCCGGCATGACAGCGGCCCCGCCACTGCGGGTTGCGGTGGCGAAAAAGCGATGGGGATTCGAATCGATAAGCGACGTGCAGGACGTCGGCGGGCGGCATTATGCCAAAGTGCCACTACTGATGACAGTATTTATATTTTCTGGCGTCAGTTTCTTGAATGGTCATGGCGACTAGTGGAAATCCCGGCTATGCACGCTGATGCCATTGAGCAACGGGCTCAAGTCGCTCAAGCGTCCGGCGATCAGGTGCCGGACCTCGCCGACCTTCTCCCAGCGGCCGTCGATCTTGAGCAGTTGCGAGCCGATCAGGGCTTTGCGTTGACGCTCGGCGAGGTCGCGCCAGACCACGACGTTGATGTTGCCAAACTCGTCTTCAAGGGTCACGAAGGTCACGCCACTGGCCGTGCCCGGGCGTTGGCGACCGGTGACCAGGCCGGCGACGCTGACGTTGCGCCCATGTTCGACCTCCAGCAATTCCCGTGAACTGCGGCAACGTCGGACACGCAACTCATCGCGCAACAAGGCCAGTGGATGCGGGCCGAGGGTCGTACCGACGCTACTGTAGTCGGCTTGCAGGTCTTCGCTCACGGTCGGTTTGGGCAACACCACGCACGGCTCTTCCTGACTCGGCAAACCGGCGAACAATCCAAGTTGTTTCTGCACCCCCGCCACTTCCCAGCGCGCGCGATGGCGATCACCGGCCAGCCTGCGCAACGCTCCGGCGTCGGCCAGTTGTTCTTGCGCCCGGGCATCGAGTCGGGCGCGTTCGCCCAGGTCGGCGATGTCGATGAATTCACTCTGCAAACGCGCGGCTTCGATGCGGCGCGCATCGTCCTCGCGAAAGCCCTTGATCATCCGCAATCCCAGGCGAATGGCCGGTTGTTCGCCGTCAGTCGGCTCCAGGCTGCAATCCCAATCGCTGGCGGCCACGTCCACCGGCCGGATCTGCAAATGATGCCGACGAGCGTCCTGGAGAATCTGGTCCGGGCTGTAGAAACCCATCGGCCAACTGTTGATCAGCGCACAGGCAAACGCCGCCGGTTCATGGCATTTCAACCAGCAGCTGGCGTAGGTCAGCAAGGCAAAACTGGCGGCGTGGGATTCGGGAAAACCGTAGCTGCCAAAGCCCTTGATCTGCTCGAAGATCTGCGCGGCGAATTCTTCTGTGTAACCGTTTTTCAGCATGCCTTCGCGAAGGCGTTTCTGGTGCGGTTCAAGACCGCCATGGCGCTTCCAGGCCGCCATGGAGCGGCGCAACTGATCGGCCTCGCCGGGACTGTAGTCGGCGGCCACAATCGCGATCTGCATGACCTGTTCCTGAAACAACGGCACGCCTAGGGTGCGCTTGAGCACGGCCTCCAGCTTTTTGGATGGATAGGTTGCTTTTTCTTCGCCATTACGACGCCGCAGATACGGGTGCACCATGCCACCCTGGATCGGCCCGGGACGAACGATGGCCACCTCGATCACCAGGTCATAGAAGTTTTGGGGTTTGAGCCGCGGCAACATCGACATCTGCGCCCGGGACTCGATCTGGAACACCCCGATGGTGTCGGCGCGGCTGATCATCTCGTAGGTTTGCGGGTCCTCGGACGGGATTCTGGACAGGCTCAGCTCCCGTCCGCGATGGTCGCGCAGCAAGTCGAAGCAGCGACGAATGGCGCTGAGCATGCCGAGGGCGAGAATGTCGACCTTGAGCAGGCCGACCATGTCCAGGTCGTCCTTGTCCCACTGGATGATCGTGCGCTCGGCCATGGCTGCGTTTTCCACCGGCACCAGGCTGTCCAGCGGCTGCTCGGAAATCACGAAACCGCCCGGATGCTGGGACAGGTGCCGGGGGAAGCCGATCAACTGCCGGGTCAGGCTCAGCACCTGGCGCAGCACCGGGCTGTCCGGGTCGAAGCCACCTTCGCGCAGGCGCTCCAGCGGCGGTACATCGTCGCTCCAATGGCCGCAACAATCGGCCAGCGCGTTGACCTGATCCGGCGGTAAACCAAGGGCCTTGGCCACATCGCGGATCGCACCGGCACCGTGGTAAGTGCTGACCACCGCCGTCAGCGCGGCCCGCGTCCTGCCGTAACGCTGGAACACGTACTGCAAGACTTCTTCGCGGCGCTCATGCTCGAAATCGACGTCGATATCCGGTGGCTCGTTGCGCTCTTTGGAGAGGAACCGCTCGAACAGCATACTCGTCCGGCTCGGGTCGATTTCGGTGATGCCCAATGCGTAACACACCGCCGAGTTGGCAGCCGAGCCGCGCCCCTGACACAGAATGCGCTGGCTGCGGGCGAAGCTGACGATGTCTTCGACGGTGAGGAAGTAACTCTCGTAACCGAGCTCGGCGATCAGCTTCAGTTCCTTTTCGATCAGCGCCATGACCGTGCTGTCCGGCCCTTCCGGCCAACGTCTGCTCAGGCCTTGTTCGGTCAACCGGCGTAGCCAGGAAGTCGGCGTCTGCCCTTCGGGCACCAACTCACGCGGGTATTGGTAGCGCAACTGGCCGAGGTCGAAAGTACAACGCCTGGCAATGACCAGCGTCTCTTCGAGCAACGACGCGGGATACAGCTCGCGCAACGCCTCAAGGCTGCGCAAGTGCCGTTCGCCATTGGGGTGCAAGCGCTGCCCGGCGTCGGCGACCCGCACGTGCAGACGAATCGCCGTCATGGTGTCCTGCAACGCACGCCGACCACGGGCATGCATGTGCACATCGCCGCTGGCCACCGCCGGAATCTGCAAGCGGGCAGCCAGGGCCTGCCGATCAGCCAGGCGGCGGGCATCGTTCTGCCCACAATGCAGCTCGACCGCCAGCCACAGCCGCTMGCCGAAAATACCTTTCAGCCAGGCGCCGTGCTCCAGGACATCGACTGCATCCGGCACCCACAACGCCAACAGTCCGGGCAATGGTTCACTGAAGTCTTCACGCAGTACCCGGTACTGGCCCTTTTCCGTACGCCGTCGGGCATGGGTGATCAGTCGGCACAGGGCCTGATAACCCTCAAGGTTTTCCACCAGCAGCACCAGCTTGGGACCATTTTCGATGCGCATTTCACTGCCGATGATCAACGGCAACTCCAGCGCCTTGGCCGCTTGCCAGGCACGGACAATACCGGCCAGGGTGCACTCGTCGGTGATCGCCAGGGCCTGGTAACCCTGACGCTTGGCCCGTTCTAACAGCTCAAGGGCACTGGATGCCCCGCGCTGGAAACTGAAGTTCGACAGGCAGTGCAGTTCGGCGTAGCCGGCGCTCATGCGAACCAGCCTTGCAGCCACAGCGGCCCGGCCTCGCCCACCGCACGATAAGCCCAGGCCTTGGAGCCTGCGCGGGTTTCGATCAGGTAGTAATCGCGGCGCACGTCGGCACCATCCCACCAGCCGGACTCGATGCGCTCCGGCCCCATGAGGATGCGCGCCGAGCCTTCATTCACGGGCAATGGTTCGGTCAGCAACCAGCCGGGACGTTGCACATCAGGCAGCGCCGGACAGGCCTGAGGCTGTGCATTCGGCAGCCATGCACACTCCGGTCGATGATCGGACTGAAAACCCAGGCCCTGCACCGCCTCATCCCCGAGCCGCGCACGCAAGCGCTCGCGCAGTTGCTCCCAGGGCAAGGACTGTTGCGGGCGCTCGTCGAACAGCTCCCGGCGCTGCGGGACGAAGCTTGGCAAGTCCTGCGCCGACAGCCGAAAACCGCGCACCGGCGCCTCGACCTGTACCTGTTCCAGCCTTCCGCGGGCCAGTTCGAAGAGCATCGCCGGGTCGCGCTCGGCACTCAGCAGGCCGACCTTGATCAGCGTGTCCGGCAACCCGGCGTGTTCCAGATGCAGGTCAAAGCGCTGCACGCCGCTGTCCCGGCCACAGAGGAACGCCGAAAGATCGCCGGTCAGCCGGCGTAAGGGGAACAGCAATGCCTGATGGGATTGCACATCGAAATTCAGCTCGATCCGCACATCGAAACGGTCCGGCGGCAGATAAAACCCCAAGGCCAGCGGCCGTTCGCCCAACATGGTATCGAGGTGCTTGAGCACTTGCGCCTCGAAGCGTCGGGCCAGGGTTTGACGCGGCAGCGCCTGAACCTGGCTCAAGGTGCGCAAGCCCATGCGCGACAGTGCGGTAGCGACCGTTTGCTCAAGCCCAATCCGGTCGACCGGCATCTGCCCGAGCAATTGCCGTAGAGCGTCATTGTCCGGCACCGCCAGACCGTCGTAGGCATTGGCCAGGACCCGTGCGGCCAGCGGGTTGGGCGCCGCGACCAGTCGATGGCGAAAACCCAGCGCCGAGAGCTCTGCGCGCAACCGCGCCTCGAACTGCGGCCAGGGCCCGAACAATCCCAGGCTCGATTCGATTTCAAACAGCACCGCACGCGGGTAATGCACGCTGACCTGGGAGCTGAAGCGGTAGGCCCAGGCGGCGAGAAACTGCTGCCAATGCTCGATTTCGGCCACGTCATAGTCGGCGCTGACAAAGGCCTTGCTCAAGGCCTGGGCGGCGGTCATCGACTGGCCCGGACGCAGCCCCAATGCCCGCGCCGGCGCATTGACCGCTTGCAACACCCGACGCTGCGCCGGGCCGCTCAGCAGCACCAGCGGTTCGTCAGGATCGCTGCGCTGACGCAACACCGCGTCCAGCGCCAGTTGCGGGAAAAGGATACAGACCCAGCGCATGCCAACCTCACTGCCCGGTGGCGAAGGCAATCGGTGCCGAACGGGCCAGCCCGCCACGGCACTTGAGCACCCTTAACTGCGCGGGTCTTGAATCGATGGCGATGCGCAGGGCTGCCGGCGAGGGGTTAATGGCGTCCTTGATCGAGCGATAGGCAAACGCCAGGGTCTGCCCGGTTTCCGCCGCCACCTGCAAACGGCGCAAGGCGCGGTCATCCGCCTGCTGCGGCCAGCACAACACCGCACCGCAACTGCCTGAACGCAGGCATTGTTCTGCCGCCCACAATGCCTCGCGGTCACTGGCCTGGATGATCGACAACTGCCGCAAATCCACCCCGGCGTTCTGCCAGGCCTGGGGATACGGCACATACGGCGGCGCTACCAGCACCACTCGCTCACCGGCAGTCGTCAGCCGGGCCAAGGTTGGCCATACCAGCTGCAATTCGCCCACACCCTGCCCGGCGACAAGGATTTCGCTCAGCGCCGCTTCCGGCCAGCCGCCGCTGGGCAAAGCCGCGTCCAGTGCCGCATGCCCGGTCGGCTGCGGGCTGATGCTCGGCGGCGCGGGTCGGCCTTTCCAGACCTGGCCGCCATTGAACAGCGTATCCAGCGCAACGACGGCGCCCATCACCCTTGCCTCACCAGGCCACAAAACACCCCTTCAATCGCCAGGTCCTGATCGGCGGTGACCACAATGGGGCTGTAGGCCGGGTTGCGCGGCAGCAACCGAATGCTGTCCCCTGCCCGTTCAAAGCGCTTGATGGTGACTTCACCCTCAAGCCGCGCAACGACGACCTGGCCGTTCCGTACCTCGGCACTGCGGCGCACGCCCACCAGATCACCGTCGAGGATGCCGTCGCCAATCATCGAGTCGCCCTGAACCCGCAGCAGGTAGTCCGGCGTACGCGAGAACATCGACGGATCCAGCCACAAGCGGCTGTGCACCTCGGCATCGACGCCCATCGGTGCACCGGCGGCCACCCGCCCGAGGACCGGGATGTCCAGCAACTCGGGGCGACGCGGCTGATTGAGCAAGCGAATACCGCGAGCCTGATGCGGATTGACCTCGATAAAACCGGCCTCGGTCAGCGCCACCACATGTTTGCGCGCCACGCTGCGAGAGGCAAAACCGAACGCCTCGCTGATTTCAGCGAGGCTCGGTGACTGACCTTGCTGCGCGATGCGCTCGCGAATAAAGGTCAGGATGGCGGTACGGCGGGGAGTCAAAGTCGTCATGGAGTACATTTGTACTCCTCTCGGGTTTTCCTGACAATAACCGCCAGTCGTAACGCTTAACCCAAGCTGCGTTGCCGCAGAAAATCCGAAATGAAATCGATGAAAACCGCCACCTTGGCAGTGGCGCGACGGTGGCTGGGGTACACCGCCAGGATGTGCGAACCGAACGCGTCCGGATCAATCTCGTAGTCGGCCATCAACCGCACCAGCCGGCCATCCGCCAGATACGGCGCGGCACTCCACAGCGGTGCGTGTAGCAGCCCGCGTCCCGCCAGCGCACTGGCCAGCAGCAAGTCGTAATTGTCGCTCTTCAGGCGCGGCCGCGACGGCTGGGGCAAGCTGAGCCGTTGACCGTCGCGCTCGACCCACCAGAATTCACGGCTCAGGGCCGCATGGTGATAGAGCAGCCAGTGATGCTGATCGAGGGTCTGCGGCGTCACCGGAACCGGGTTGCGCGCCAGATAATCCGGGCTGGCACACAGGGCCAGGCGATTCTCACCGACGACTCGGGCGATCTGTCCGGGCAGGTCGTCATGACCTTCACGCAACGCCAGGTCGTAGCCGCTTTCGAGCAGATCAACGAACTCGTCGCACAGGTCGATGTGCAAACTGATTTGCGGGTATTCATCGAGAAAACCTGCACTCGCCTCGTCGAGAAAGGCCCTGCCAAAGGCCAGCGGCGCAGTGATTTTCAGCGTGCCCTGCAAACCATGCTGCATCTGCAGGATCTCTTCGCCGACCTCTTGCAGGCGCTGCAACACCTGACGCGCGGTCTCCAGATAAAGCCGCCCGACCTCGGTCAATAACGTGCGCCGCGTGCTGCGCTCGAACAAGCGCGCACCCAGCTCCGCTTCAAGATGACTGACCGCTTTGGTCAGCGCCGACGGAGTCTTGCCCAGTTGCTGCGCGGCACGGCTGAAGCTGCCGTGCTCTGCAGTCGCGACAAACATTTTCAAGGCACTGAGCGTGTCCATGGTTTTTCCATTCAGGCAAAAGGGTTTTGCTGGTTTCAGGCGTTCTGCCCAGCGTGCCAAGCCACTAGTCTCGCTGCCAGACGAATAAAAACAAGGCACCCCACATGAATAGAGTTATCCCGACACTTCTGGGCTGCGCCGTAGCTTTTGCCTCGATGGAAGCCATGGCCGCCGCCGATCTGGTGTTGATCAACGGCAAGATCTTCACTGCCGACCACGCCCAACCCAAGGTCCAGGCCCTGGCCGTGCAGGACGGCAAAGTGCTGCAGGTTGGCAGCGACACGCAGATCAAGGCGTTGATCGAGCCCTCGACCCGGGTCATCGATCTGGCGGGTAAAACCCTGATGCCCGGCCTGATCGACAGCCACTCACATGCAATCTTCGGCGGCCTGGAACTGACTTCGGCCAACATGGGAGATGAACAGGTCAGTCTCGATGAGCTGGAAAAACGTCTGCGCGGCTGGCGTGACGACGGCAAGGCAAAACACGGCGATGTGCTGAGTGTGGCCGGCATGAGTTCGGCCTATTGGGCGCAAGCTGAAGCCCTTGCCCAGCGTTTCAATCAGGGAGAATGGGCGCAGGTGCCGATCGTGTTTATCGGTAGCGACCACCACACCGCCTGGGCCAACAACGTGATGCTCAAGCGGGCCGGGATCGATGCCGCGCTGATCAACACTCTGCCCGCCGCCGAGCGCGACACCATCGGTCGTCTGGCAAATGGCGAGCCCAACGGTTTTCTGGTGGACGCGGGGTGGGACCGGGTCGCTTCAGTCATGCCCAAAGCGAGTCCGGCGGACCTGTTGCGTGCAGCCCAGGCTGCGCTGCGGTTCAACAACAGTCTGGGCATCACTGCCTGGATGGACCCGGCCGCCAACGCCGCGCCGGGGGAGCCGGTGTTCGCCCTCAAACCCACGGAAAAAACCGTCGGCGTCCTGCCGGTGTACAAGGCGCTGTCTGAAACCGGGGCTATGAGCGCGCACGTCGCCGCGCTGCTGGTGGCCAGCCCGCGAAGCCGCCCGGCTGACCTCGACACATTGGACTCGGTGCGCAAGCAGTTCCAGGGCATCCCGAACCTGAGCTTGCCCGGCATCAAGATCTTCGCCGACGGCGTGCTGGAGTTTCCGGCGCAGAGCGCGGCGCTGATCGATCCCTACAACAACTCGCACAAACAGGGCGAGCTGCTGATCGATCCGGAGCATTTCGGTGAGTTGGTCAGTGCCGCCGACCAACGCGGCTGGTTGGTGCACGTGCACGCCATTGGCGACCGTGCAGTGCGTGAGTCATTGAACGGCATCGAGCAGGCACGCAAGGATCGACAAAGCGGCGTGACCCACTCGATCACTCACCTGCAACTGGTCAACCCCAAGGAGTTTGCGCGCTTCAAGCCACTCAATGTGATCGCCTCGATGCAGCTTCTCTGGGCCTCGGCTGACGAGTACACCCTGGACATGATCAAGCCGTACGTCAGCGCACTCGCCTTCCGCTATCAGTACCCGGCGCACTCGTTGCTCAAGCAAGGCGCAACGATTGCCGGTGCGAGTGACTGGCCGGTGTCATCGCCGAACCCGTTCAATGCGATGGCCCAGGCCATCACCCGTGTCGGGCCCAAAGGCGTATTGAACGCCGCCGAGGGCATCGACCGCGAGACGATGTTCTACGCCTACACCGTCAATGCCGCCCGCACCATTGGCCTGGAACAACAGATCGGCTCGCTTGAGCCCGGCAAGCAGGCGGACTTCATTATCGTCGACCGCGATGTGTTCAAGGTCGATGAAAAAGCCCTGCACGACACTCGGGTACTGAGCACCTGGTTCGCCGGCCGCGAAGTCTATGCCCCTGCTGCACAGTAAAAACTGTGCACGCAGCATCTGACTTCAGCCGATGCTCAGTGCACGCAGATCCAGCTGACCGTCCTTGAGCGGCGGGCACCAGTAGTAACCGCCGGTGATCGGCCGGCTCATGCGGTACAGACCGTCAACGACGCCGTCTTCCAGGCCACTCATGCGGCGCAGTTGGGCTTCGAAGGCGTTGAAGGAATGGCCGAAGGCCAGGAACATCAGGCCGGCACGATCGCCTTCGATCCACGGCATCGAGCGACGCACGATGAAGGCTTCAGGGGTGAAGCTTTCCTGGGCGGTGCGTTTGACGTGGGCGGAGATCGGCGCGTCGTCGAGCTCTTCGTTGTCGCTCTTGCGGCGGCCAATAATGTTGTCCTGCTCATGGGACGGCATCGCATTAAAACCGTTCAGGTCATGCTGCCACTGCTGGATCGCGGCGAAACTGCCACCCACCTGACCGTCCTCGCCCTCAGCCACCAGCGCTGCGGCAACGGCGGCTTCGTCATGGGGGTTTTCGGTGCCGTCTTCATAACCCGTCAGGTCGTGGCCACTCATGTGACGGAAGGCTTCGTTCATCTGCACCAGGCGCAAGGCTGGAGCCAGCGCGACTTCAAGGGCACGGCTGCGGTTAAGCAACTCGCCGCGATCCTCACCGTGCAGCCAGCACCACAGCGCGTGCTGGGTCGAAGGGTTATCGACGCCAACGCCAATCATCGCCGGGAACGGTCGCAGCCCCGCTACTTTCGCGTCCAGTGCATTGACCAGCGACTTGCCAAAACCGACCACCGCCGACTTGCCGTCCACCAGTTTCATCAGGTTTTCGAGCGCAGCCGGCAGAGCCTCGGCGGATTCGAGAGCGAAAAACAAATGACGTGCCTGAGGCGGAACGGGGGTGGCAAGGATGCCCGGCTGGTAGTAACTCATGAGAACTCCTCTTGAAAGGCATGAAGTTTACCCGGCACGCGGCGGTTTGTGTGTGTTGAAAGGTGCAAGAGCGGTGCAGACGCGAAACTGTGCTGATGTCGCTCACGTATTGCCGCCGCCACGATTCCTGTAGCAGCTGCCGCAGGCTGCGTTCGGCTGCGCAGCAGTCGTGAAATCAGGCACTGCGGTGCGTCAGGATGAACGTGCATACCGGGTTTACGACTGCTGCGCAGCCGAACGCAGCCTGCGGCAGCTGCTACGAGGATCGGGTGATGTCTGGGGTTCAGTTGAGGAGATGACCGGTCTCGAACGAGACGGTCGAAGGCCCGCGATGACTATCGCGGGCCGTGTTACCGGGTTAACGCGGGGTGACTTACATCCAGTTGGCCGCCAGCACAGGCTGCAACACCTGCTGCTCGGCAGCACCGAAGGTCATGCTCGCCGGTGCCGGCGGCGCGAACGCCGCCATGGCCTGGACCAGGTGCTCGACATCATTGCCCATCAACCGATGGCGGTCCCCGGCCATGATGTCTCGTGGACGTTCAGGGGTACTGGCATACCAGTTATGCAGCGTGACTTCCTGCTTGCTGCCGATGACCGAGATCTGTAGATCCTGCCCTTCGTGCTGGAACCACAGTCGATCAGGGCTGATGTCCTTGCCGAACACCAACTGCCCCATAGAGCCGCTGAACTCAAGATCATTGACCCCGTGTCCCACTTCCACCGTCGGCATGTTGCCGCTCACCAGAACCTTGTTGTTGCCATCCCCCAGTTTCACCGTAGCGAAAGACCCTGTGTCGGTAATGGTGTTGTTGCCATGGCCAACCGTGAGTTTGTCGACATTGCCAGTCACGACATTATTGCCATTACCCAGCGTGATATCGCCCCGGCTGCCAGTCACATTCACCTTGTTGTCACCGTTGCCGGCAACCACTTTGGCACTCGACGCCTCCACATTGATGGTCTTGCTCTCATCCCCCAGGGTGACATTGGCAAAGAACCCCTTGACCGTCATGGTATTGGGGTCGGTGGCCACAGGTGCGGAGCCCACTGCCGGGCTTTTGGTTCTGTCACGGTAAGAAACATACGAGAAGTCCGAATCGTCAACCGACACCGGAAGTACATCATCAAACTTGAGCCGCGGGTCTGGCGAAACCGCAACATCAGGAACGGTGACCCGTGGGCGGCTCGGGATATCAAGGTCTCGGTGAGCAATATCAACGACGGGGCGATCCGGAATGACAATCGGCCTTGGGCTCGGAATATCAATCGGGGTACGCCCGCCTACCTCACGCCCGACCGGACCGATGTCCGGCAACTTCGACGGTTCCAGCGAACCGACACCGCGCTCGGCGAGGATCTGCTCAATGGTTTTGCGTTCAGGGACCGTCGTCGCACCACGGTTCGCATCACGCTCGGCAAGGATCTGCTCGACGGTTTTGTGCTCCGGCACTTTCGGGTTCAAGTCGACACCGCGCTCGGCCAGGATCTGCTCGATGGTCTTGGTCTCCGGCAGCTTGAAGTCCGGGATCGTGACGGAAGGTCGCAATACCGGGTCAATCGTCGGGACGCTTGGGGTCGGATGCAGATCGACGGGTGGAAGCGGGCCGACCACGGAAGGCTTGTCAACGCCAGGGCGCTCGACAATCGGGGTCAACGTACCCGGTACGGTGACCGTCGGGTGTTCGGTCACCGGCGTCACTACCGGCCCGACCGTCGGCACCACGTCAGGCGCATGTTCGGCGAAGAGAAAGTCCGAGGCACTGATCTGTGCAACGTCCAGCGCGTCCAGATACACCAGATTGGTGTTCGAACCCGAGCCATTGGCGCCGGTAAGCGCCACGAATACACCATGGATCTGTGTCAGGCCATTGATGGTGCCGCGATTCTTGTGTTCGACGGTCAATTGGCTGAAGTCGGTAATACCGGTCTGACGCAGATCGATTTTATCGATGCCATGACGGAACCCGCGCAGCGCGTTGTTGTAGTCCTTCGCGCCAGGTTGGGCCGCCACCACGAACACATCCGAGGTCGCGCTGTCATGGCTGTAGACCGTGCCGCTCAGAGAGAACACCGAACCGTTGAGCTGGACGCCATTGCTGCCACCCTTCAGCACCACGGTGCCCAGGCCTTCTTGCGGCTTGACCGCTTGAGCGTCGCTGTTGACGTAAGCTGTCGGGGCGACAAAGGTGTCCTGGAACTTGAAGTGCCCGGCACCAATACTGGCGAGTGCCTGATTCTTCAGCACCAGGCTCTGGCCTTTGCCCAGGTCGACTTTGACATCCGCGCCCTGCTGCGTCAGCACCAGGTCCGCGAACTTCTTGCCGGCGAAGCCCACCAGATCAACGATTTCGCCGCGAGATGCCTCGAAATTGCTGATGGTATCGGTGCCCGCATCGCGTCGATGGACCACAAAGAAGTCCTTGCCTGCGCCGCCCACCAGATTGTTATTGCCCCGCCCGCCATCGAGCAAGGCATCCGCCGCACCGGCGACCAGCGTGTCGTTGCCATCGCCAGTGACGATGTTCTGAATGCTCGATGGATTTTTCACCGTCAACGCCGCGCCGTCGATGCTGGCGACACCGGTCAGCAGATTGACCGAGGTATCCCCCGAAACAGCTGCGGCATTGAGGGTATTGCGCCCGCCCGCTACACCATTGACGGCATCATCGAGCACCCCACGATTGGCGTTCGCGGCCACCGACTTGATGTATTCATCGGTATAGAAATAGGTGTCGTCCGGGCTGGCCTTGCTGCCATACAAACGCAGCGACCAGCTGTTGAGCGTGACAGGCAGACCGGAAGCCGAATCCGTCACCTGCAACGTCCAGTTGCCAGCCGAGCGTTCGCCGAAGTCATGGGTCGACATGAAGGTGTACTTGAACGCGCCGGACTGCGTGCTACCGACATCACTCGCACTCGCGCCCGGCATGCCGTCCGGGACCTTGCCCTGACGGTTGAGCAGAACACTCTGGGTGCCATCGGGGGAAATCAGTTTGAGCGTCAGATCGCCAAGACGACCGACCTGGGCATCGAAGTCGATCTCGACGTGCTCAACGTTCAAACCGGCGTTCATGGCGATGGACGAAGTCAGCGTCGCTCCCGCCGCCAATGGTTTTCCAAGCGCACCGCTCGACGCGCTGTAGACGTACTCGTTGGCGCCGGTGCTTTGGGTCATCCACGCTTCGGACAAGCGAACGGCAGCCCGCGCATCGACTTCACCAAAGCCGTAATCGTTGCTGGTGTGCATGCCCCCACCGTTCCAGCCGTGGGCGCCGTTGTCACTCCACTGGGTGGACGGGTCGTTGATCTTGCGCGCCGACAACGCCAGGATCTGCTGCACATCCCGATAACCGAGGTTCGGGTTGGCCTGCAGCATCAGCGCGACAATGCCGGAGACGATCGGCGCGGCAAAACTGGTGCCTTGCATGCTGGTGTAGTCGTTGCCGAAGGTAGAACCGCGCTCGGTTTCCAGCATATGGCTGGTGGACACAACGTTGCTGCCCGGTGCCGAAACCAGCAGGCTTGCACCGGGATTGGAGAACGGTGAAGAGCCGATCTGCAAGGTCGACAGATCACCCTGAGCGTTGATCGCGCCGACCTCGACCGAGAAGCGGTTGTTGTTGGTCAGCGAACCCTGGGCATTGCCGCCAGTCGCTCGGCTGTTGCCGCCCGCCGCCACAATAATGGTGCCCAAGCCGCCACGACCGTTGCTCGCCGCATACTGCGCATTCATGGTCAGCGCAGCGGCAGTGTTGATCTGGCCGTTCTGCAAATTGCTCAGGGCGAAATCGTTCGAGAACCCCCAGCTGTTGTTGGCAATGTCAAAACTGACCATATGCCCCAATCCAGCAAGGTCGGCGCCGCTGTTGGCCAGGTAATAACCGCCCAACGTTGCGTCGTAGGCCACACCTACGCCACCTGCGCCATTCTTGGCCGCGACCATGACGCCCGCGACCATCGTTGCGTGATTGGACACCAGCCCCGGCAACGTGCCGCCCGCCTGCTGAGTCTGCAACCAGGCTTTGTCGACGTTCGGCGCCAGATCCGGGTGGGCAATATCAAAGATTTCAGGTGCCGTGGCGAACTGGCCACCTGGCTCGAACTGACCAATGCGCACGCCTTTGCCGGTGTAGTCCTTCCAGACCGGCAGCACGTTGGTGTCGCTCAAGTACCATTCCTGCGCCGCAAGTGGATCGAGCGGTACTTCCGGGGTCAGCAAGGTGACACCGGCACGCATTGGCGCGGTTTGCCCACTGCCGAGGTCTACCACCGACGCCGACAGATTGCCCGCCGCATCGACTACGCCGTATTTGAAGCTGATCAAACCGGTGTAATGCGCGTCCGGGTTGAACAGCACATCACCCTGGGCCGTGAGGCTGACCGTACCGCCCACCGCGTCGCCGACATTGGCGATACGCAACGCGCCCTGGCTGTTGAGGTGTTGATCATTGGCCAACAGGCTCTCTGCGGAAATCAGGTGAGTCTGCGTACGATCGAAGACCTTGCCGTCCTTGTCATGGGTCAGCACATCCGCCACGGGCATGGCGTTGGGGGTTTGCAGGTCGACGGCAGAAATGTCCGAGAAGTTGAGCTTCTGGATGTTTTTCAGCGTCACCGTGCCGTCACGGCCGGCGACCTTGTCAGCCACTTCATAACCGCTGTCGGTGCGGCTGATGCGGTAATCGCCATGGTTGCCATGCAGCGTCACCAGGTTGATCCCGCCGTCGCCGTCGATGGTTGCATTGCCGTGGCCGACTTCGATCACATCGTTACCGGCGCCGCCGTAGATTGTATCGGCGCCGCCACCGGCGTGAATGATGCTGCCGGCTTCGGAGGCGTAAATGACGTCGCCCTGCGGCCCGGCATAGATAACCGCCTTGCCGCTGCCGCCGATGATGGTGTTGTGGCCGGTGCCGCCGACCAGTACGTCGTTGCCAGCACCGCCCACCAGCGTCGAATTGCCCGAGCCGCCCTTGATGAAGGCGCTGCCAGTGCCACCGCTCATGATCGTGTCGTTGCCGCTGCCACCCTCGGCGATGGTCAAACCGGCGTGGGCCATGTTCAACACCACGCCTTTGTCACCGACGATGATCGCCGTGTCGTGACCGCCATTGCCGTGAATATTGACCGGATTGTCCGAAGCGCTGATAACAAAGACGTCATCGCCTGCCCCGCCGACATAGGTGTTGCTACCGGCACCGCCCACCAGCCATCCGCCAGCAGGTGCGGCGATCAACGTGTCGTCGCCGCTGCCGCCGTACAGATTGCTCACACCCAGTTGCGCAGCGTTCAGGGTTTCACCAGTGGCGCTTTGGCTGGCATACGCGGTGGTGGTGATGCCGTTGGTGGTGGAGGTCACTCGTGTACCGCTGCCCTGAGTGCTCAGGGTGTTGCTGACCGGATCACCAAGGAAATCGACCGCCAGCGCTTCCTGGTTCTTGCCATTGATGGTGAACGAACCGGTGGCGAGCACCTTGTTGCCGTCACGGATTTCAGCATTGCTGGAAGCGGCGCGGACGTTGATCTGGGTAATGCCCAGCTCGGCCAGCGTCTTCAGTTCACCGGCATCGACTTTTGCATCGTGGGTGCCATCGACCCAGACCCGCAGCTTGCTCCAGATCGGGTCTTTCTGATCGATCACGCCGTCCTTGTTCGCGTCCTCGCTGGCCAACGCCGCGAAACCGTCCTTGAACTTGGTCTCGCCCGCTGCGCCGTTGACGCCGGCCTTGCCGCCGTAATACTCGGAGAACATCTGGCTGACGTCCTTGATCTGGCCGCTGCCATCATCGATCACCAGCATGCCTGTGGTGCGATCCGCCCAGCCGCTGCGCTTGAGCGTGCCACTGTGGTCAGTATCGAACAGCACACCGTCGCGGATATCGGTCATGTGCACGCCATTACCGGTCAAATCCAGCAATAACGGGTCAACGTAAGTGTTGAACGTGGACATGGCCGACAAACCGTTCAGGGTCACGGCATTGCGCAGGCTGAAATCCGGTTTGCTGCTGTTCGGAGCTTGGTAGAAACTCGACAGATAGGTGTTGGGCCGAGCGTTGGGATCGAGCTGCATTTCACCGGGACGAATGCCACCCGAGGCGAGGCTGGCCATTTGGGTGGAGGTGAAATCGGTTTTGTTGAGAATCCCGCCGAGGGCGAAGATGTTGTGCGTCGCGGCGTTTTGAATGAAGCCGTTGGCGACGTCTTGCTGGGCTTTGCTTTCGCCCTGGATGTGTTGTTGGGGTTGGGGGGAAGGATTGATGTTGATATTAACCAAGTCCTTGCCAGGTGTTGCTTCTACCACCTTATCTTTCTCATACAGCTTATAACGATTATCCGCTATAAAGCTGCTCATTTCCCGCCACAACTTCCACGTAGGACTAACGTCCAGAGGAGAGTCTCTATTTATAAATCGCTCAACCCCTGCCATGTTTGAAATCATGGAACTTATTACATTTTGCGTAAACTCAGTTGTTGTCTCACCCGTAATCTGAATAAAATCACGACCCATACCTAAGGGAGATGGAAGTATATCAGCGAGCGCACCGGGCCATTGCCACGCCTCCAGACCCAGTTCATTCTTCATACCATTCGACTCTAGCCTGGTGATGATATTGGCTGACGTTACACCACCCCCCTTAAGCACGTTCTTTATAGTTTCTTCAGCCAACTTATCAGAGGCAACCTGAAACGCCTCATTACTCAACGGACGACCAGCTTTAGCTACTGAGTACTGTATCGATCCACGAACAATATCGTCCAAAAAGTTGCTTCGATCATTCGAATTGATTGCCTTTGCCGTCGTTAACCAGTTAGCAACCGCCTTCAAGTCAACAAGGTCACTTTCCCTGCCAGCGCTTGCTACCTCGCCAGCAACGATGCCGTGCATATATTCATATGCCGCTGAATAGCTTTTACTATCCGACAACCGCTGCAACTCTTTTAGCTGAGCATCATTAAATTTTACCAGCACCACACTTAATCTCCTTATTCTGCCATTATCCTACCAAGAACATTCAGGACAAAATCATCCACAACCCTGACGTCTGTAAGCTCCTTTGGGTATTGATAAAAAACCCATAACCCTGCCTTATATATTCGATTTGCCCGAACCGTATTCGTAAAGTCCGAGACATACACAGACACGCCATCTCCCCCTGTAAATTTTCTTTCTTGAAAGCCACCAACCTCATAACTTTCAACCCCATCAACCACCGAAACAGGCTCTTTCCCAGCAACATGTCTATTGGCATCAAATCCATCCATGGAGATGTGTTCCATATAAAAAAACACAGGCGCCTTGTTCCCTTTCCAACCATTACGCACAACCTTCATGCTTGGATAATCGACAGCAAATTGAATACTGCCTTTATCGTAGGTCACAAGCCGACACTCTTCCGGTGTCATGTTGAACCTGAAGAAGCTCCCATTTTTCCCGTCACCTGAAAACTCACATCCCGTAAAACCACCGCCATCTTGTGGTGAGTAAATTTTCATATACGGGTTATCTTTCGGCTCTGGAATCAAGTAATACAGAAACGAAAACAAAACCACTACACTACTGAGCCAATACAAGCGCCGCCTTGATATCTTACCCACGCCTACCCCTCTCAAAGAAAAACAACATTTCAAAATAACAAAGGGGACAGATTTATTTTCCGAACTCTGATCCTAAAAAAATCAATCTGCCCACTTTAGCTCATACCCCATAAAACTCTCGGTGAAACCACCACAAGGAAAACGCAAAAACAAAACCCTGCCAGCAAGATAATCGCAACAAAAACCCGAAGCAGTTACCAAGCACAAATGCACGCTTTTAATAACAAACACTTAAAATCGGCCAGCTCTCCCTCCTTCTTTTTTCGCTCAACGGAAGTTGCCCTGACTACCGCTCTCTCAAACTCTCATCCACATGCTGTTGCAACGGACTCAGGAAGTACTCGATCACCCGACGCTGATCGGTCTTCACCTCCGCCGTTACCGACATCCCCGGTGACAGCGCCACTCGCTGGCCGTTGACCATCAGGTGATCGGTGTTGAGACGAATACGGCTGCTGTAGATCAACCCGCGTTTTTCATCGTCGATGGCGTCGTTCGAGACGCTGAGCACTTCGCCGTCGACGGTGCCGTATTTGGTGAAGGTGAAGGTTTCAACCTTGACCGTGACCGGCTGGCCGGCGCGGACGAAGCCGACGTCCTTGTTTTCCAGCATGGCTTCCACTTCAACCGGTTGATCCGTCGGGACGATGACCATCAACGGCTGGGCTGGGGTGACCACGCCGCCGACGGTGTGGATGGCCAATTGTTGGACGGTGCCGTCGACCGGGGCTTTTAGGCTGGTGAGGGTTTCCTGATAGCGGGCCTTGGCCAGTTCCTGAACCAGACTCGCGGCTTTTTGGTTGGCCTCCTGTTGTAGGTCGAGCATGGCACGGCGATTCTGCGCGACGACGCCCTCACGCCTGCGCCGTGCCTCGCCCTGGGCGGCGGTGGATTGCAGGACGCTGGCTTGCTGCACGCTCAACTGACGTTGCAGGTCCAGTCGGGCCTGTTCCTTTTCCAGGTATTCATGACGCGCCACGTACTGTTGCGCCAGCAGTCGCTGGTAGTCCTCAGCCAATTGCGTGGCGATCGGCACGGTTTGGCGAAGGCTCGCCACTTGCGCCTGGGCAGACTGGATTTCGGCGCTGCGCTGAAGGATCTCGGCATCGACCAGCTCCAGATTGCTGCGGTACTCCTGGTACTGCCCTTGCAACCAGCGTTGAGCACTGAGCACTTGTTCCGGGTTGGCATTGGCAATCGCCCCGATCAACGATGCCGGCGGCTTTTGCTGGTTGATCGCATCGAGCATCGCGGCACTGCGGGCGCTGTCGATTCGAGCACCCAGCAGATCACTTTGAATGCGTCTGACGTCAGCGTCCGCTGCGGTCGGGTCGAGCTCGACCAGCAACTCGCCGACTTTTACCGCCTGACCGTCACTGACGTGGATCGCCCTGACCACTGCGGTTTCGCTGGATTGAATCAGCTTGGTCTTGCCGTTCGGCACGATCTTGCCCGGCGCCACGGCGACCACTTCGATCTTGCCGATGCACGCCCAGAGCAGCGCCAGCACGGCAAAGCCCATGATGCTCCAGAGAAAGATTCTCGGTGCCGGATGCACCGGTGTGTCCTGCAACTCCAGCGCCGCCGGCAGAAACTCTGCCTCATGGGATAGCCGACGCGGGCTGTCCATGTTTTTGCGCTGGCGCCACGAGTGTCGCCAGACATGACGATAGCGCTGCAATAACGATGGGGGTGCACTCATGAGAGATCGATCCTTGAATCCGGAATACAGTGAGTACCGCCGCGCCTGATGCAGGCGCGGTCGACAAACGAATGACAGGCGATTGAGGGGCTGATCAGCCTTGCTGCATACGGTGCAGACGCGAGTAGTGGCCGGCTTGATGCGTCAGCAATTCAGCATGGCTGCCCTGCTCGACGATTTGCCCGCGATCGACCACCAGAATGCGATTGGCATCGCGCACGGCGGACAGTCGGTGGGCGATGATGATGACCGTGCGCCCGGCGCAGATGCTTTGCATGTTCTGCTGGATGATCCGCTCGGACTCGTAGTCCAGCGCGCTGGTGGCCTCATCGAAGATCAGAATCCGCGGGTTGCCGATCAACGCGCGAGCGATGGCGATCCGTTGCCGCTGACCACCGGAAAGCGAGGTACCGTGCTCACCCACCATGGTGTCGTAACCTTCGGGCAACTCCAGAATGAACTCATGGGCCCCGGCCATGCTGGCGGCGTGCATGACCGCTTCAAGAGGCGCGCCCGGATCGGTCAAGGCGATGTTTTCGCGGATGCTGCGGTTGAACAACATGTTGTCCTGAAGCACCACGCCGATTTGCCGGCGCAGCGATGAAACATCGGCCAGCGCCAGGTCCATGCCATCGACCAGCACTCGGCCACGCTCCGGCACATACAAGCGCTGGAGCAGACGCGTCAGGGTGCTTTTGCCGGAGCCGGAACGCCCCACCACGCCTATCACCTCACCGGCCGCGATCTGCAGGCTGATCCCGCGCAGGACTTCGGAGCCATCGGCGCGATAACGAAAATGCACCTGATCAAACTCGATCTGCCCCTTGAGCGGCGGCAACGCGCTGCGGGTGGCCTGGGACAGCTCGGTACGGGTATTGAGGATATCGCCCAGACGCTGCACCGAAACACCGGTTTGCTGGAAGCTGGTCCACAGCTGCGCCAGGCGCATGATCGGGCCGCTGACACGTCCGGCAAGCATGTTGAACGCGATCAGTTCGCCCACTGAAAGCTGACCGTCGATCACCAGTCGAGCCCCCAGCCAGAGGGTCGCCACGGTGACCAGTTTGCCGATCAGCGACACGCTCTCGTTAGCGAGCGTGGACAAGGTCTGGGTCTTGAAACCGGCAGCGACGTAAGCCGCCATCTGGTTGTCCCACTTGCGAATCGCCTGAGGCTCGACGGCCATGGATTTTACGGTGTCGATGCCGTTCACGGTTTCCACCAGAAACGCCTGGTTCTCCGCGCCACGGGTAAAACTGTCCTGCAACCTGGCGCGCAGCAGTGGCGTGACAAACACCGAGACCAGCACATACAAGGGCAACGACAGCAGCACAATCAGGGTGAGCCAACCGCTGTAGTAAAACATCACCAGAATGAACACCAGGGAGAACAGCACATCCAGCAGCAAGGTAATCGCATTGCCGGTCAGGAAGCTGCGGATGTTCTCCAGCTCACGCACTCGGGCCACCGAATCACCGACCCGTCGCGCCTGAAAATACGCCAGCGGCAGGTTGATCAAATGCCGGAATAACCGCGAGCCCAACTCCACGTCGATACGGCTCGCGGTATGCGCAAACACGTAGCTGCGCAGACCGCTCAATGCAGACTCGAACAGCATGATGCCCAACAACCCGGCGGCGATGACATCAAGTGTGGTCAACCCGTGATGCACCAGCACTTTGTCCATGACCACCTGGAAAAACAGCGGTGTCACGAGGGCGAACAATTGCAGGGCGAATGACACCAGCAACACTTCGCCCAACAGCTTGCGGTACTTGACGATGGCGGGAATAAACCAGGTGAAATCAAAACGCGAGGTTTCGCCAGGCAGCCCGGCCTCGGAACGCACCAGTACCAACTCGCCGGTCCAACGTGCCGCCAACGCTTCGAAAGTGATGACTTCGGGGCGATCCGAACGCGGGTCCTGGATCAGTGCCTTGCCTTGGTCCAGCTTGGCAATGATGAAGAATGTGCCATCGCCATTGGCCGCAATCGCCGGTAAGGGCGTGCGGTCCAGACGCGCGATGGAGGTATTGACCGACTTGGCCTTGAGTCCCAGTTTGCGCGCTGCGAGCAGCAGTTCGCGTTGGGTGAACAGTTGATTCGCCGGGGCAAATTCGTGGGCCAATTGTTCGGCGGACGCTGCCACCGTATGAAAACGGGCCAGCATGACCAGACACACGAGACCGGTATCTGCCGTGGGCGACTCGGCGCCCCTTCCTTGATCACTCATAAGCTTCCATGCGCGCCGCAGTGCGGCAATAAATTCGTAAACCTTTCAACAGGTTGTAACAATTCTGAAACATTAGACATCAATACGCCATCATTTCATGAGATTTATTTCACTCAGTCGTATGAAATGATGATCAGAGCGCCTTGCGCTCCTGCGGCGGCAGGAAGTCCCGATCCGCGTCGTAGTCCTTGGTCAGGTACATCGCCAGGTCGCTCAGGTCGGTTGGACTCAACGTTCCCGCCGTCTGCTTGAGCTTCAACGTATCGATGATGTAGTCGTAACGGGCGTTGTTGTATTCACGCACGGCGCTGTACAACTGGCGCTGGGCATTGAGCACGTCAGCGGTATTGCGCGAGCCCAGATCACGGCCGACCTGATTGGCCTGGACCGAGGCCTGGCTGGAGAGAATCGTCTGACGCCGGGCAATCACCTGCTCGATATCGGAATGGACGGCGCGATAGAAATTGCGGGTGTTCTGCACCACTTCACGCCGCCGGTCTTCACGCTCGTCTTCACTCTGGGCCAGACGTTCTGTCGCTTCGCGCACTTGCGAACGGGTCAGGCCACCGGCGAACAACGGAACGTTCAGTTCCAGTCCGATGCTGCCCTGGGTGACATCGCCCCGGTAGCCATCACGCCCGAAATCGGTCGGGTTGCTATAGCCGAAGCTGTCGTTGTCACCCTTGCGCCAGGACGCCACGGCATCGACGGTCGGTGCATATCCAGCCTTGCGTTGACGATTGGTTTGCTCGGCGGCAATCACCGCGTAGCTACTGGCCTGCAACGCAAGGTTCTGACGTACTGCCTGACTCACCCACGTGTTGGCATCGCTGGGTGTCGGCAGTTCGACGGGCAGCTGATGCTGAATCCCTTCGATCGCCGAATACTCCTGGCGCGTCAATCGAGACAGTGCTTCAAAGGCATCATCGACCTTGCGTTCAGCAAGCTTTCGATTGGCCCCGGCATTGTCATAAGCGGCCTGGGCATCGAGCACGTCGGTGATACTCGATGCGCCATTCTCCAGGCGCGCCTGAGCCTGTTGCTGTTGACGCTTGAGCGCCGCTTCCTCGGCCTTGGAGGCGGCCAACAGATCCAATGCACGCAAGGTTTCGAAGTAGGTCTGAGCCGTCGTCAAAACCAGCCCCTGCTCTTTCGCGCCCAGCTCAAGTTCAGCCTGGGCTGTACTGGCCTGGGCGGCCTCGAGTTGAAACCAGCGATCGGCACGAAACAGTGGTTGATTCAGATTGGCCTGAAACACCGATGTGCTGCGGGTACGTGTCAGGCCCGGTTCATCGCGTTGCAGCCGGACAGACTCCACCGTACTTCCCGCATTTAGCGTGGGCAGTAATCCGGCACGGGCTTGCGGGACACTTTCGCGTCGAGCCTGGTAATCATGCCGTGCCGCTGACAGCTGGGCATCGTGCTCGACGGCCTGCCGATAAACGCTCAGCAGATCGGCGCGTGCTGGACTTGTGTCGGCTACAGCCGGGGTCATCGCTAGTGTGAGAATCAATAGCGGTGTAAAAAAACGCGGGGAATGAGTCATAACAATCCATGTTGCAATCTGGTAAAACGATTCAGCTATGCTGATGAGGGCGCGCATCCTACGCGGAGCCCAAGACAGCAACAAGGACATTTGTAGCCACTGGCCATCATCCTTGAAAACGACACGGCTGACAGGTCTTGACCTCGCGGCAGTGTCTGGCGATAAAAACCTTATCCGCATCACCCAATCCAGACGGGGTAGCGACATGAGCACAGCAAACATCCTTGGCAACCTGTTCCCGACCGCCCGCGACATCCCGGAGCAATACCGTCTCGACGGGCAGACCGAGCAACGCGAATACCTCGTCGATGGCGTCCTGAAAATCTGGAACGGCCCTCTGGCAATCGTCCGCAGCCCGGTCTACCTGACCGGCGAAAATGGCGATGAACAAGTCATTCTCGGCAGCACCCCACTGCTTGACGCCGACACTGCATTAACCGCACTCGACGCTGCCGTCCGTGCCTATGATCGTGGCCAGGGCAACTGGCCAACGATGCGGGTGGCCGAGCGGATTCAGCATGTCGAAGCATTCCTCGCCCGCATGCGTGAACAGCGTGAGGCGGTGGTCAAGTTGCTGATGTGGGAGATCGGCAAGAACCTCAAGGATTCGGAAAAAGAGTTCGACCGCACCTGTGACTACATCGTCGACACCATCAATGCCCTGAAGGAACTTGATCGTCGTTCCAGCCGATTTGAACTGGAACAGGACACGCTCGGCCAGATCCGCCGCGTACCGCTCGGCGTCGCCCTGTGCATGGGGCCTTACAACTACCCGCTGAACGAGACCTTCACCACGCTGATTCCGGCGCTGATCATGGGCAACACCGTGGTGTTCAAACCGGCCAAGCTCGGCGTCCTGCTGATTCGCCCGTTGCTGGAAGCGTTTCGCGACAGCTTCCCGGCCGGGGTGATCAACGTGATCTACGGCAGCGGCCGCGAGACCGTCAGCGCGCTGATGGCCAGCGGCAAGATCGACATCTTTGCCTTCATCGGCACCAACAAGGCCGCCAGCGACCTGAAGAAACTTCACCCGAAACCACACCGCTTGCGCGCAGCGCTAGGGCTGGACGCGAAGAACCCCGGCATCGTGCTGCCCGAGGTGGATCTGGACAATGCGGTCAACGAAGCCGTCACCGGCTCGCTATCGTTCAATGGCCAGCGCTGCACTGCGCTGAAAATCCTCTTCGTGCACGAGCAAGTGGTCGACCGTTTCATCGAGAAATTCAACCACAAGCTGGCCTCGCTCAAACCCGGTATGCCGTGGGAAAGCGGTGTGTCTCTGACGCCGCTGCCGGAGTCGGGCAAGGTCGATTACCTGCATGGGCTGATGGACGATGCCGTGAGAAAAGGCGCCAACGTGGTGAACGAGAATGGCGGCCAGGCACGCGGTTCGTTCTTCTATCCGGCGGTGCTGTACCCGGTGACCACCGACATGCGCGTCTATCACGAAGAGCAGTTCGGTCCGGTGGTGCCTATCGTCCCTTATCGTGACCTGGACACGGTGATCGACTACGTCCTCGAGTCAGACTTCGGGCAGCAATTGAGCCTGTTCGGCACCAACCCCGCCGAAGTTGGACGGCTGGTAGATATCTTTGCCAATCAGGTCGGTCGGATCAACATCAATGCCCAGTGCCAGCGCGGCCCGGACACCTTCCCGTTCAACGGGCGCAAGAATTCGGCCGAAGGCACGCTGTCGGTGCACGACGCGTTGCGGACTTTCTCGATCCGCACGCTGGTGGCGACCAAGTTCCAGGAGAGCAACAAGGAACTGATCAGCGACATCATCCGCGGACGGGAGTCGAGTTTCCTGACCACCGACTATATTTTCTAGAACGCACACCGAGGACACCTTGCGAACCCGATGACAGCCCTTCGATCATCCCGATTGCCACCGTTGCTGCGCCGGTTGCTGCGTCCGCTTCTGGACCCGTACCGGCGCTATCGCAACGCCAAACTGATCCACGCCGTTCGGGTGTCGCTGGGGCTGTTGGCGACGATTCTGCTGACCACAGGGATTCACCTGCCCCACGGTGAATGGGCGTCGGTGACCATGTTGGTGGTGATCGGTGGTTTGCAGCACCACGGCAACATCGGCAAGAAAGCCGCCGAGCGCGCGTATGGCACGCTGATCGGTGCTGGCGTGGGTTTGTTGCTGGTGGCGCAGCAGGCCTGGCTCGGCATGCCGTGGCTGACTTACTTCGGTATGTCGGTGGTCTGCGGGTTCTTCTCCTACCACGCAATTGGCAAGGGTGGTTACACCGCGCTGCTGTCAGCCATCACCGTATTCATCGTCGCCGGACACGGCGACAACCCGGTGACTGACGGACTCTGGCGCACGGTCGATATCCTCATCGGTATTGTCCTGGCCCTGGCCTTTTCCTTCGCACTGCCGCTGTACGCGGTCTACTCCTGGCGCTACAAACTCGCCAGTGCCTTGCGCGACTGCGCGAGTATTTACAGCCGGATCATCAGTGGCCAATCAGTCACCGATGACCACTACCTCAAGATGCTCAGCCGTCTCAACGGGATGATGGTGCAACTGCGCTCATTGATGCCGTCGGTGTCCAAAGAAGTGCGAATGTCCATGACCGAACTCGACGCGCTCCAGCGCAATTTGCGGATGTGCATCAGCACTCTGGAAATTCTCGCCAACACCCGCCCCGAAGCCAGCGACGAACAGGCCATGGCACAAATGCAACTGGCGCTGAAAGCCGAGCACCAGCAGGTTCGCGTGTTACTGATTGGCATGTCCCGGGCGTTGCAATCCGGTACGACACAACGCCTGGAGCGTGCATCCGATGAAGCCGCACCGCAGGCCGCCATGGGCACCCCGGTCTACAGCGCGCTGGACGGTTACCGATTACTGACCCGACAACTGACCGCCAACCTGAATGACATGCGCCAGCGGTTGGTGAAGACTGCACCGCGTTGGAAAATCTGAACGTCGGTCACTGCGTCGCGACTTTACGAACACCGTTGCCCCAACCTTGTTGCATACCGGCAGCGGCCAGCAGAATCGCAACCACACCGATCCACTGCAACAGTTCGAGGCGATGGCCGAAGGCGAACCAGTCCACGAAAATCGCCGCAATCGGGTAGATAAACGACAGTGCGCCGGTCAGTGCCGTTGGCAGTTTCTGAATCGCGCCGTACAGCAGCACATACATCACGCCGGTGTGCACGATGCCCAGTGTCAGCAAACTGGCCCAGGCACCGGGTTGTTGCGGCAACGCGGAAAAATTCGCCCAGGGCGCAAGCAACAACACGCCGGTGCAGACCTGAATCAGCGCGATCAAATGCGGCGGTGTGCCGGTCAGGCGTTTGATGATCAGCGCGGCAAAGGCATAAAGCAATGCGGCGCCCAAGGCCAGGGCAATCCCCAGCAAGTATTCACCGCCCCCCGCGCCCTGCTCGCCATGGGCACTGACGATTGCCAGCATCCCGAGAAAAGAAACCCCGAGCCAGAACAGCTTTTGTGCGGTGATCTTCTCGCCGAGAAACAACGCTGCCAGACCGACCAGCATGAACGGTTGCACGTTGTAGACCGCAGTGCCGATGGCAATCGAGGCCCGGGAATAGGAGGCAAACAACAGCACCCAGTTACCGACAATCGCCCCCCCGCTGAGCACCGCCAACAGGAACGTGGTGCGGGTCAGAATGCCCGGGCGCAGAAAACCGAACACTGCGCAAATCAGCAACAAGGTCGCAGCGCCAAACACGCAGCGCCAGAACACCACGTCCAGCACGGGCTGGCCAGAAACCAGCACGAACCATCCGATGGTCCCCGAAATAAGCATGGCGGCGGTCATCTCCAATGTACCGCGACGCAGTGATTTATCCATGATCAGGCTCCTCGATATGAGCCCAAAGTATGCCAATCCAGCGCCGCGCTACTCCAGCGTCAAATGCAGGCTAAACTGTCAATTCACCTTTTTTATCAAGGCAGATTCCAATATTTGCCTAATCGGGGGTTGTATGACCGACGACATTGACCAACTGCTGATCACCGCCCTCATGGAAGACTCCCGACGCTCGCTCAAGGCCCTGGCACAGATCAGCGGCCTGTCATCGCCCAGCGTCGCCGAGCGCCTGCGCCGACTCGAAGAGCGTGGCGTGCTCAAGGGTTATACCGTCGACATCGATCCCAAATGCTTCGGCTATCAACTGCAGGCCATCGTGCGTATTCGCCCGCTGCCCGGCCAGTTGCAGAACGTCGAACGGCAGATCCAGGCCATTCCCGAGTTCACCGAATGCGACAAGGTCACTGGTGATGACTGCTTCATCGCGCGCCTGCACGTGCGTTCGATGGAACAGCTGGACACCCTGCTCGACCGTCTCAACAGCTATGCCGAAACCAATACGGCAATCGTCAAGAAGACCCCGGTGAAACGGCGGCTGCCGCCGATGGCGTGAAACAGCCTGGATTGAGGAGTTTGCCGCGAAGGCAGTGTCGCAGCCTGATCATCACCGAGTGAGCCCTGCCCGAATGCCAGACAACAAAAAACCCGCCGTAGCGGGTTTTTTGCTCAAGGCTGGCGATCAGTCATCGCGGCCCATGATGCCGAACAGCTGCAACAAGCTGACGAACAGGTTGTAGATCGATACATACAGGCTGATGGTCGCCATGATGTAGTTACGCTCGCCGCCATGAATGATGGCGCTGGTCTGGAACAGAATGCAGACCGAAGAAAACAGCACGAAGCCCGCGCTGATCGCCAGTTGCAGACCGCTGATCTTGAAGAACATGCCCGCCAGCGTCGCGCCCAGCAGGACGAAGAAACCAGCGGTGATGAAACCACCGAGGAAGCTCATGTCCTTACGGGTGATCAGCACATAGGCGGACAGACCACCGAACACCAGTGCGGTCATCGCGAAAGCCGAGCTGACCACTTCAGCACCGCCTTGCATGCCCAGGTAACGGTTGAGAATCGGGCCCAGCAGGAACCCCATGAAACCGGTCAGGGCAAACGCCGACACCAGGCCCCAGGCCGAGTCACGGAGCTTGTTGGTCAGGAAGAAAAGCCCGTAGAAGCCGATCAGCACCACAAACACGTTCGGGTAGCCGACACGCATCTGCTGAGCAACGAACGCCATCACACCGCTGAATGCGAGCGTAAGGGCGAGTAAACCGTAAGTGTTGCGCAGGACGCGGCTAACCTCTAGCTGCTCAGCCTGCACGCTGTTATTAACTGCGTAATCCTGTTCGCGCATGGCGACACTCCTGTTGGTTTGAAACGTTCAGTCGCAAAGATCATAACAGACGCTCTGTAACAAGCTATGCAGAGAGTTTGACAGTGTGTTTCATTCAGGTATTATGGCGCCCGCAACGCAATACGGAGGTGTGGCCGAGTGGTTTAAGGCAACGGTCTTGAAAACCGTCGACTGTAACAGGTCCATGAGTTCGAATCCCATCGCCTCCGCCATATTTGTACGTTAGAGCCCTGATTATTCAGGGCTTTTTCGTTTCTGGGGTTTGAGGATCGGCGCTGCTTTTGGGGGTCGTTACAAAACTATTTGGTAACCGTTACAAAACTTTCCGCTTTTGCCCCTCCTCCGGCGTCCTGCCGACCGCCTCATTTCCCTATGTGTGTCACCACATTTCCGCTGCTACGATGCCCTTCTTTCATGGAGGAATCGCGATGCCAAATTCAGACCTACTCCCTTCCCTGCTCTACAAAATCAACGAAAACCAGCTCGCCCTTGAGGCCGCCATCATGGAGCTTTCCAACTGGGTCGAAGCGCGCGGTTCAGCCGACGTCGCCGACAACGTTCGCGGCGCCCTGGACACCATCGACAAGAACGAGGAGTTCATCAAGCTGACGCTCGCTGTCCTGATGACGCCGGACTGACGGTCCTACATCTCGTCGCCTCCCCATCGCCCGACCGTCCCGCCTCGATTACTGTATATCCAAACAGTAACCAGTGAAGACACTTACCGTGGATCCCCTCGACATCGAAGACACCAGCGACTGGCTTGGATGCCCGACCGAACTGGAAACCGTCACCCACTACAACCGCATACTGGAAAATGAAGTCCAGGAGCTGGCCCTGCAACTGCGCAAAGCCCGTGAGGACATCTTCGGCCTGGTACAGATGCACGCGGACGCGTCCAAAGAGCGCGACCACCTCAGAGCAGAGCTGAGTCGCACAGAAGCCAAGCTGTCAGACGCCAAGCGGGATAAGACCTCAATCGAAATCAAGAGCAATTGGCAGCTGGCCGCGAAGGACAGGGTGATCAGCGAGCTCTACGCCAAAGTTGTCGAACTCACTGGAATCGAACCGTATACCCGCCTCCCAGGCAACTAAACTTACTGGTTCTACTGGAGGGCTCACCAATGTGCGGAAGACTTTCCCAGTACCGGGGCATCCACGATTTCGTTGCAGCATTGAGCATGCCCAATGCCTTGGCCAACTCCGTCGGCGACCAGCCGCTCGAGCGGTACAACGTGGCGCCATCGACTCAGGTCGCCCTGCTCCATCTCGAAGGCGACACCCTGCACGCTGACTGGGTGCGCTGGGGATGGCGACCGCATTGGGCGAAGGATCGCGCCGCGCCGATCAATGCCAGGGCAGAGAAGGTTGCGCACGGCGCATACTTCCGGGCGATCTGGCCACACCGCGCCATAACACCTATCGACAACTGGTTTGAGTGGGTCGATGAAGGTGGACCAAAGAAGCAACCCTACCTGATCCGGCACCGGGACGGTTCACCGATCTTGTGTGCCGCCATCGGCCAATTTCCCGACAGCGATGAAGGCCCAGGAGAGCATGACGGCTTTGTGATCATCACAGCCGACAGCGCCGGCGGCATGGTGGATATTCACGACCGGCGGCCGGCAGTGCTTACGCCGGAGCTGGCCCGGGAATGGCTGGATCTGGCCACACCCAAGGAACGCGACGAACAGATGGTGCTGCTTCAAGGCGAACCGGCCGAGGTGTTCGAGTGGTTTAGGGTCAGCCCCGGTGTGGGCAATGTGCGCAACCAAGGCCAGAGTCTGATCAAACCGATCAGCGAACCACTTCTCTGACAAACGCCTGACACGTCGCCAACGCAATCAATCCTCGGCCACCCTCGTCAGTGATGACGATAACTCGTTGAGCATGCGCCGGGTCAAGTCAGGCTCGTGCGCCTCCATAACCCGCACCGTGGCTGACTCAACCTCAAAATGCCACCATTCAAACATCCGTACTAGAGCGGTTACCATCCCCTCCCCCCAGTAGTGACATGGAACACAGGGAAAGCGGAGCTGGTTTTTAGGATAAGTCCTACAGCCAACGCCTCAGCGTCCCGGTAACGTCATTCTGCCCCAGCTACAGGCCGGGGTTTCCTCAAGGACGAACAAGGATGCTGCATGAGTGGTTATGTCCCAAAACCAGCTTTGCCCAACGCGACTAATAACAACAACGGCGTAGAACCTGTTGACATCCATGCCCAGCGTTGGGCGGAATACAAAGATCTTCCACCGAAGGCAGACACCAAGCCCAACACCATGGGTTGTGTGTTTGCCAAGAGCTGCAACCTTCCTGACGGCGTAATCAATCACAAGAATCCAGCCGGGTTTGTGCCCGTTGAGAAACTGGCCGACTACGGGTTGTGGGCAGTGCTTGGCACCGGGGCGGCGATTACCGCCCAAGGCACCCCGCTGCAACTGGTGGGCGGATCTGCTACTGGCAGTGCAATTGCTCAACGTCTCGGCGGATCGCTGTCACTGGGTCTACTGGAAGGATCAGGCGTTGTTGTTGCTGGCTTTGTAATGGGCACTATCGGAATGCTAATGCCGAACACCAGCATTTCACCCGACAGCGCTTTCTACACAAATGACCAGTACGCAACGCTTGAAACTGGCCGCACCCGTGTACGTGTCAACGTGAAGACTTTGCCGGATGGCTCCGTTAACGCTTACGGCTTCTACACGGGCGGCAAGTCGGAATGGGAAAACGTCCCTGTCATCAAGGGCGAGAAAGACGGCGAGAAATTTGTTGCTGACATCGGCAACGGGATTGGCCTTACTTGGACTCCAGCGACAAGTCCTGACGGTGTGCTGGGTATTCCTGCACTGGAAGGCGCCCCGCAGTTGCCACCTGTCTGGGTGTATCCACCGACAGAACAATCTGACACGGTGCTGGCGAATCCTGCACATCCCCCTGAGTTCAAAGATGCAATTATCTGGTTCCCTGACTCAGGCATTGAGCCAATCTACATTGTGCTCAGTATGCAACTGGAGCAGAACAAGAAGAAAGGCAAGGCATTTGAAGACGCATCTTACGGCGAGTTCAGCAACACCAAGCCCGAAGCTGCCCGCGAGGTCACGGTTAAAACCGACAGCGGTGTCCGGACGCGCATTGATATGATGGGACGGGACACTGATGGCGAGATTTCATGTGTTGAATGCAAGTCATCAGATACCGCACCACTGACAAAAAATCAGAAAGCAGCCTTCCCTGAAATTGAGAAAACTGGTGCTACCATCGTGGGCAAAGGTAAGCCCGGCTTCCCCGGAGGCACCAAGATTCCCCCTACCAGAGTCGAAATCCTTCGACCTGATCCGACCCTCTGAGGGAGCAGCCATGTCCATCGTAGAAACGAAAGTCGTCGATATTATTGCCGTACCAGAGTGGGAGCCCGATAACGTGATTCTGGTCATTACCGACCACCTCGAATGGGGCGATAAAGCTCAACAGGGTGAGCACCTGCTGTTGCTCCAAGAGAAAATCAATACCTACATTGCCTTCATAGAAAGCGGCGAGATTTTGGAAAGCTACCCGCCATCCAAAGGCAAGCTGCCCATCATCCGCATTAACGGGTTGTACGAACTACCAGAGCAAGCTGAGTTCTTCATTGACCGCGTTGCACAGACATTAAAGGAAGTGGAAATCGGATTTGAGTTCGTGCTTAAAGCGGACGAAGCAATACGTAACATGTGACCGGGCAACATTAGCCAGAACCTGGCCCCGCCGTTTTGGGAGTTGCCCTAAGCTAGTCTCGGCGGAAGCCATAAAACGGCATTTCACCACACGGAGTTACACATGCGCCTAACAGTTGAATTAGTACGAGCAGAGGACGACCTCCCCCCTAGGGACTCAGCCATCCAAACAGAGTTCACAGCCTTTGGATCAACGTTGCGAGCTGCCAATATCACTTACACGCAACGCGCTATAGCGTTTGATGGTGGGGGCGTTCTTGGCTATCCGCTTGGGCAATTCGTCCTGGATTTTACCTCCAATATTCAACCCATCCTGACAGCAGCCGTTACAAGCTGGTTCTTAAGCCGTAAGGGCCGCAAAGTACGAATGAAAATAGATGGCATGGATCTAGAAGCAAACTCCATAGAGGAAATGGATAAGCTCATTAAGATCAGTGAAGCGATTCGTGAAGGCCGACCACTGCATAGTGAGAAAGAGCCTCACGACCCAGACTCCAAGAGATAAAGCCTCCTCCTATTGAGTGATCTCGCGGATATAGGCTTGGCACGCCCGGAGCGCGATCAGTCCTTGGTCGCCGTCGTCGGTGATGCCGATAATTCGTTGAGCATGCGCCGGCTCAAGTCGGGCGCGCGCTCCTCCATGAACCACGCCGCCGGCGCCGGTAGCGGTTGGCACTGCGCAGCCACCGGCTGCATCCGCTGCGTCGATAAGGACTGACAGCCGTAGATCGGAAGTAGCAAGGCGATCGCGCAGGCGAGCCTGGTCTTTTTGAGCATTGGTCAAAGCCTCGTGGTGGGTTTGGTCGCTGGCCGCCAGGCGCTGCTCGAGCGCGAGGCGTTTGTCTTGTTCGGTGCGCTGCTGGGTGGCGGCGGCCAGGGTCAGCTGATTCAGCGTCTCGCCGTGGAGCCTCGCCTGCTCTGCCAACTGCCGACCGTAACGCCAGTCCTGTAGCTGCCAAGCCAGCGCCGCCGCGCCGCCGGCCACAATGGCCAGCGTCGCAACGACACCGACCAGCTTCCACGTCGCGCCGCTCACGGGACATCCTTGAAGAAGATGTGGTGCCCGAGCTTCAGCGTCTGCTTGGCACGCGCCGCCCAGATCGGAGCCTTCGGCATGGTGGTCGCGTAGTAGTGCGTAGCCCCACCGGTGGGATCTGGCGCTGTCCCGGTGATCACTTGGTCAGCGGCTTTCTGTGCCTGGGCGAACTGCCCCGCCGGGATTGGCTTCGCTCCGCTGAGGTAGGCGAAGTTCGGATCGTTCTGGTTCCAGCAACTGAACTGCCAGGGCTTCATGCACACACCGGCGTAGCCCTCGCCCCACCAGGAATTCGGCTTTCCATCGTTCACGCGATTGCGGATCGTCCAGGCGACGGCGATCTGGCCAACCAGGCCTTCGCCGCGGGCCTCGCCCCACAGCGTGCGGGCCAAAATGTCGCGGTCTTTATCGGTAACGGTCATCACTTTTCTCCAGACATAAAAAACCCGCTCAGTGGCGGGCTGTTATTCGGTTTCGGCGGCCGGCGGCAACGGCGGTGTGTCCTGCGGCGGCATCTCCAGCCGCACGTCGATCCAGCTGTTCAGCGGCACATCCAGCGGAGCCCCACGGCCAGGGATCATTTCGCCGTCTTCTGAAAGCGTCCAACGCTGTTTGAACAGCTTGATGGTGACGGAGCCGTCGGCGGCTTGATGACTCTCGGTGATGCCGAGCGCCCCACCACCATCTGGCGAGCAAGGGTCTTGAGTCCGCCATCCCTCCAGGGCTAGGCCGAGACTCCCGGTAACGCGGTATTCACCAACGCCGAGCCGCTCAACGCTCACACCGCGCGCCTCGCTGTTCGACACGCCCCACTCGCTGGAAGGCTCGAATGTCTGCTCTTGCAGGTCGCGCCGCTGGCTGTCAGCTACATTGGCTATTCGCAGGATGGGGGAAGCCGCCGACAGAACGCCGCCTGAGCCGCGCGTGGTGTTGCCGGTGTGATAGATCTCCTGAAACGGCGTAGCGTTGTCGCCGTAGATCGATTGAAACTTGATCGTCCCGCTACTGCCACCAGTCCCATAGGGCCACGCGATAATCAGCCGGTTGAAGCCAGCCCCAAAGCGAATGGTTTGCTTGTAGTAGTAGCCCGTTCCACCAGTAGGCGCACCCGGCGAGCCCGGGCCGTACAGATTTGAGTCAAAGCCAGGGGAGGCATCCGCCATCCAGCTTTTGCTGGCGTCCGCGGTCTGCGCCCACCCCAAGTCTTCCGCTTTAGCCAGTCCACCTATGGTACGGCCAGCGTTGAGCGTAGCCGCCGACCCGAGCCCAAGCCCCAGCCGTGCCGCTGCCTGGGTTTTGCCACCCGTTCCGCCTTTCTCCACAGGCACCACGTTCTCAGTCGACACGGAGCCGAGGCCGGCCAGTGTCGAGCCCCACTGCTGAATGATGCTCTGCGCCTGATCGGCAAGCTGCTTCACGTACCCCTGAATCGGGGCCACCGTATAGCTCGCACCGGCGGCTGTAGGGCCGGCATATGCCGGGAAAATTGCCAGTACCGTTGCGCTGGCGACGTTGGTCACTTCGTGCAGCGCGCCATTCGGGCCGATGAATGCATCGCCCACCCGGCTGTTCGACGCGAAGTCGGTGCCCACGCCAGTCACGCTCGTTGAGCCATTTGTTACGGTCACTTTTCCATCTCTGTACCAGGGCATAGAGTTTTCCTTAATTTAAGCAATAAAAAACCCGCACTGGGCGGGCCTCACTAATTGTAATTCTGTATTAGCCGAGCTTGGCAAACATGGCGGGCAACCAGAATGCATAGGGATTGGAGAAGGCTATAGTAACAACGTACAAAGCCTTGTTCGGAAAGTCCCACCACGTATACAGAGCACGCCCAACATTATCCGCACTATTCACCCTCATCACGAATGAGTTAGCTAAAAGATATTCATTTTCAGGAAAATCAAACGGCACCGTATAAAAGTTAATGTATTCGCCTTGATCCCCGCGCTCAGTTTTAACGTAGGTCCAATTCTGAAAAGCCCGAGTAAACAATAGATTAGGGGTTCCCGAATCGAAAATAGGGGTGCCTGCCGATGAGAACAGCCTTAACCCATAATTAGCTGTAGGCTGCGCGCTAAATGAAGCGACTATATATCGCCCATTTGGAAAAAAACCTACCTGATTATACATACCAGTCACAAAACCGGTCCAATTACCAGGGCTGCCCCGTACAGCTCCGGCAGCCCCCATTTTCAACAATCCCCCTACGGTGTCCGGCCTGATGAAAATCATAGGCTGCTCGGCGGTTGTAATTGGACTTGGAAATGTAACAAGTGACATATAATTACCCGGACCATAGTTTGGCGCATAGCGCCCACTGTATATGACACACAACCTGGAATACTCAGAATCCAGAACAACAACATTGTCGTTGTTTGAAAAACTCAACCCATATGTCATTAACGAAACCTCACGACAAACAGGCGCATAGTCCCATCCGTGACCGAGCTAGCGTCGAATGTTCGCGTATAGTTGTAAACGCGCGCGACACCATCAAGCATTTCAGTCTCAAACTGGCGCTGATTGTTTGATACAGGACCGCTGGGAACCACAAATGCGATTGCGTTACCGGGATTACACCCCGGCACCGTGAAGCTCTGAATTTCCTTCCCCCGAGTAAATGTCACAAGCACTGATAAAACGAGCCTGACAGTGAACGAGTTTTCATCCAGCTGAAGCGCACCATCGCCACCCCATATCCGTAATCCGTGAGTCATGCGTCAAGATCTCCCAGTTGCACCCTTTTCACATTGTTTTGGTCATAGACCTTGATGGCTCTGTTGGTCATCGTCAGTCGTCCACCGCCTGGCGCTGAGCCGTTGAACTCCAAATTTCCGGCCTTATCCAGGCGCCAGCCCAGCGTGCCGGGAATGTAGTTGTCCGATTGCAGTGCCTGGCCAATTTTCAGCATCGAGATACTGCCGTCCTGGATGAACGCATCACGAATAAACGTCTGCCCACCCGACACCGCGAACGGCGAAACAGGCGTGCCATTGGCCAGGTTCAGCAACATGAAGGTGTCAGCCCTGACGACGAACTGGGACGACACCCCAGATGGATCGACCTGAAGACCGAGCCCGAACGAAGCGGCGTACTGCTGGCCGCCGGCGGTGGTCTCCATCTTCACCGACCACAGCGTCTGCAACTTGCCCTCGACTGTTGCCTGGGCCTGAGACACGGTCTGCACAGCTGTGGTGTTGCCATTGATCGAAGCCTGTAACTGCTCCGAGCGTTCAACTTGAGCCACATCCGCCGTGGCCCGTGCGCGGGTTTCCTGCGCAAACAGCGCCGTGCTCTGCCAGTCCTTGACTACCCCAGACAGTGCCCCGTCGCCGGTGTCGTCCCTGCCAATGGTGTACACCGCGCGCACGGTGTTCTTCACACCGGCAACCGCCTCATCAGTAGCCGCCTGTGCCGTCTCGACCTGCTGAATATCCGCTGCATTGCCATCGACGCCGGCCTTCAACTGATCCAGGCGTTCGGCCGTGGCCAGCTTGTCCGTGGCGACCACGGATTCCAGCGAGCGGATGCCTGCCTTGTTCTCACCCACCGCCGCGTCCAGTGCCGTGGTGCGCTCGACCTGAGCCAGATTGTCGGCCGCCTGGACCTTCACCTGCTGCGCAAACGAGGCGCTAACATCCCAGTCGTTGAGCGCCCCGGCCAGCGATGCCGATCCATCGTMAGCGCGGTACGCCGCCCGCAGCGACTGCAAGGCTGTGGCCGAAGCGGTGACCTTGCCGTCCACCTCGGTGATCTTGGTGGTGTTGAGCGCCACCTGTTCGGCCAGCGCGTTGGCGGATTGCAGCAGGGTTCCGACATCCGTCCAGTAGTTGGCATTCGGTGGCGTCGCGTCGACCGGTACTGCGTCGATGGCCTGGTACAGGTGCTGGCCCTGCCGAACAAATTCGCCGGCGGCGTAGGTCTTGGCCGGGTCATACGCCAGAGCGTCGGTGACCTGATCAATCAGCTCTGTCAGTTCCGTCTTGGCCTGCTCCAGACGATCATTCACCGACCCCGGACCACTGCCATCGATCAATTCGATACGGTCGAGCAGGTGCTTGCCCAGCTCCGTCTCAGTGAGCTTGCCGACCAGCATGTCCAGGACTGGCGCAGCATCCGAACTGGCCTGCCCCATCACCCCGTTGCCGACCGGGTAGAACGGCCCGATGTTGCCGGTCCGGTCGATCAGGCGCGCCCAGAAGAACAACGTCGCGCCCGCCTTCAGGCTCTGCATCGAGTGGTCGTTTTGCGGGTACGCCAGATCCGCCAGCTTGCTTGCCACCTCCAGGTTGTTGGTCGGCCCGTACCAAATCTCCGTGCGCTGGGTGTCCTCGGCGCCAGCGGGGAAGCCCCACTTGAGGCCGATGCCAAACAGCAGGCTGCTGGTGTTCAGGTACGACACCGCCGGCGGCAGACCTTCCTTGCCCTTGAGCTGGGTCAGATTGGAGCTCTTCCAGATCGACGAGATGTCGTACGCACTCACCGCCCTCACCCGAGCCAGATAGGCGCCGGCATAGATGCCTACCACGTCGACGCTGGTCATGCCCGTGCGCTGCAGCTTGATCCAGTTGCCGCTGTCCTTGCGCCACTCGACGTCATAGGCGACGGCGCCATTCACTGCCGGCCAGGTGATGGTCATGGTGGCGACGGCAATGCCCTGGGAGACAATCGAATTCGATGTGACGGATACGCTGGCCGGTGCCGGAACGACGGTGATCGGAATTACGCTGATCGGCCGCTCTTCCAGGYGGGCGCCGGTGTCGATGTGGGCGAATTTGCTTGGGTCATATTGCAACGCGCTGATTTCGAACTCGCCCTCCGCAGTGCGTTTGGTCCGCAGTACACGGTAAAGCGGGATGGCCAAATCATCAGCGTCCAGTGCCCATTGAAGCTGCGGCAGTGGCGGCTCGCTGTAGCTGGTGGTCACAGTCACTGCGCGGCCTTTGACGCTCTGCACCGTCCGCCCCTCGGCACGCCCACCTGGCAGGTTAAGAATCAACCGGTCCCCGGCCTTGGCTTGGGTATCACAGTCAAGCGTCACGACCCGGCCAGCGGCAGCCGAGATACGGCCACCGACCGCGCGGCCCGCCAGCAGCGAATCCGCCACGGGGATGATGTGGCCGGGAAGAGGAATAACACCCTCCATGCCCGTCTTGAACGACACGGTGCGGTCCTGGTTGTTGCTCAGGATCGCCCACTTGCCACGGCGCTGGGCTTCAGATGCGCGAGTGCAACCGATGGCGCTCAACTCGGTCGGCTTATCGCCCATTCGGCGCTGGAGAGCCAGATCAGCGAACGGGATCACATCGGTGTCGTAGTTGTTCGCCGGGTTGTCGTAGCTGACCAGGGCGCGAGTGTATCGGGTCTTCGCCGAAGCGCTGCCGTACGAGAACTTTCCGTCGATGACATTGGCCCGAGTGAAGACGTAGTCGAAGTCCTGCGCGCGCGGCATGTCGGCCTGCATCACCAACTGGCCCTGGGCCCAGTAGGTCATGCCCCGGTAAATGCCGGCGATATCGCGTAGCAGTGACCAGGCGTCAGCCTTGCCCTGCAGGTTCATGTCGCACAGGAAGCGCGGCTCGGTTCCGCCGAGGCCGTTCGGCACCAGTTGGTCGCAATACTGGGCAATCCGGTACAGCTCCCACTTGTCGACCATAAACGACTTGATGCGCTTCCCCAGACCGAACCGGTCCTCGGTGCAAATGCCGTAGGTGATCCAGGCCGGATTGTTGGTCCAGGCCTGTTTCATGCTGCCATCCCAAGTACCGGTGTAGGTCCGGGCGATCTGGTCGTAATTACTGGGGACCTGCCACTTACGCGCGCGACACTTCACGGTGACGGCTGGAATGTTGGTGAATTGCTCGGCGTCGAACTCGATGTAGAGCAGCGCGGTGTTTGGGTAACGCAGTTTTGCGTCGATCACCTCGGTAATGCCGGCAATCAGCATGGTGTCGGCAATCTTGTTGCTGTTCTGGTTCGGTGTCAGGCGCCGAACGCGAATCTGCCAACCAGTGGTGGCGTTCGGCAAATCAACGCGGACAGACCGCTCATATCGCGTGGTCGTCTTTCCGTCCACGGCACCGGGATACACTTGCTGATAAGCCCCACCATCAGTGGCCAAATCGATGGCGTAGTCGATTCGGTAGCCAACCACGTTACCTTCATCATCCTGGCGCTGTAGCGCAGGCCAAGCGAATCGCATGCGCACAGCCGAAAGCTGTGTATTGGTGATCGAGCGCACCCACGGAGAATCACTGCGTAGTTCAATGTTCAGGGAGGTTTCATTCTCGACCGCAGGAATGCCAGGGATGTAGGCCTGATCGACAGAGCCTGATCGCCAATCCCATTTCACATTCGGGAAGTTGTAGTTACCGCTCGCGTCCCGGATCGGGGTGTTGTCCAGGAAGATGCTGTAGTCAGTCGGCACCTCGTCGAACTCGCCTTCACCCACGGCAATCAGCATTTTCGCCAGGTTGGTCGAGCGCAGGCTGTCGCTGGCCTCAACCGGCGACTTCGGCTTGCTACTGCCGCCCTTCTCGCCGTGGATATCGATCTTCTGTGCTGCGCCCATGCTTTCCTCCAGGCATAAAAAAACCACCTCTTGGGCGGTCTGCGTGTTGCGTTCGGTTTACGTTTTGTCTTCGGCGTAGATCGATGCAGAAATGATCATGCCGCCCCAGCGTCGGTCGCCGATACAAATTGGGACCGGGTTGCCGCTGGCCGTGGTGTTCTTGGCGCTGCCGAAGGCGTAGGACGGTGCGTTCTCGGGGGATGAGCTTTGCGATAAACCACCCTGTTGAGGGCTGAGCATTTGGATGACGCCACCCATTGCAAGCGCCGCCCCCAGCTGGACCGCCCATGGCTGACCAAAATAGGTCCCAGCCACAATAAGAACAGCGCCAATGATGGTCTGAAGTAGTCCGGCCCGCTTACTGCCTGCAATTACCGGGACAATTCGAATTTCCTGAGTGCCTCCCAGTGAGAAATCCTTCTCGGGCACATTCTTGCGATTGCGAAATATCGCAAAACGCATCCCTCGACGCTCAAGGTCTTTGATAGCCGCCTCAAATCCATCAAGTGTGCACTTCAAAGCCTTGAAGGCCTCGCCTACCGATTTACTCCCAAGCTCCCTGTAGTGAACCCTACCGAAAATTTTGATCAATGGCCCTGACAACAGGATGGTTGTCATTGACTGGTTAACGCTCGTAATCGTTGCCACAGCTTTCTCCAGGCGTAAAAAAACCGCCCGTAGGCGGTTTCCGTTAAAAAGTTGTTGGTGATAAATCCATGCTCATTGCAGAGTCGATGGATATCCTGAAGCGCTTGGTAGCTCCTGACTTGATGCTGGTCTCGCGCTCTTTCAAGCCGCTACCGCAAGCCGAGGCTGAGATTATGTGATCACCAGCCGGCACGAAAAACTTTGCAGTTTCTCCCGATCCGATCTCGGCTGACTTCCGGCCATCGATGCTTATGGTAGTATTGCAGCCACTACCGACAAATCCAGTATCCCGGGTCACGACAAGGGTCGACTGATCACTATTTGGCTTCTGATACGAGAACAGTCTTTTCGCTGGAACCGGGTCGGCTTCGCTCGACGGCGTTGGAGATGTCGCACACCCCGCCAGCACCACCACCGCTATCGCTCCCATAAAAATCCGCATGATTCTTCCTCATCCTGAAAAGCGCCAACCATATCACCGAGCATCCTTGTGACGCAGCACCAGGCGCGCGCGCTGAAGCCAAGGTCCACCGAAGACGATGATCTCGCTCGGCCGCCCGTACAGGTGGTGCAGCAGGAAAGGACCGGGGCCGAAGGTCGCGGCGTCCTCTCCCGGAAGTGAGGGGTCAGCACCAAGGAATATCCCGGCGTGGTTCGGATGGACCGTCCGCCCTACTTCCATCACGATCATGTCGCCGCGTTGCGGCTGATCGACTCGGTAGAACCCGGCCGCCTCGTAGCTCGACTCGTACAGACTGGCGTTGTCGGTGCTTTCCCACCAGCCATCGACTCGCTTGAACGCTTCGAACTCAAGCCCCCACTCGCGCTTGTACCACTCCGCACAAATTGCCCAGCAGTCCCAAGCGCCATGTACGAACGGACGCTTGAGCAGCGGTACTTCACCGATCGGAAAAATCGTGCGCAGGTCGCCCTCGGGCCAACTGAGAATATGCCAGGGCAAAGCCGTAGCCTCGCACATGGCCAGGTCGCGCGGTGACGGTCTGCTGGTGGCGTCCGGGTGCGAATGAACTACGCCAATCACTTCACCGATGTCCTCGGCCGCCGCGTACTCCTCCGGGTCGATCCGGAACTCCTCGTTGGGCTCACTGGCGATGTTTCGGCACGGGTAGTACTGCTGCTTGCGGCCAATGCCCAACAACAGCCCGCAGCACTCTTTCGGGTATTCGGCCGCCGCGTGCGCCTGTATTGCGCTCAGGATGTGCTTACGCATGGTCAGCTCCGGGCAATGAGGGAAACCGCGGGGAATCCACCAAACGGCAGCGGATTGCCCACGCCGAAACGTGGATCGCACCCCTTGCCCAAGGTTGCATCGCACTCGTCGAGTTCAGGGTTATCGGTTTGCACGCCATCCTTCGTGAAGTAAGGGCCGGTGTAGCCGCAGTTCGGCCCGCGATAACCACCGGTGAGGCACCAGTGGCACAGCGTGGTCGCCTGCCGCCCGATCGACTCGCCGCCGACATCGCCCGGACTGGCCAGCTCCCAACTGACCGTCTCCCCGTCTTCGTTTGTCTTCTGGTCGATGTACCAGACCTCGATCGTCTCTTGGGTTGGGTCTGCTGTCGGGTTGCCAGCCGGGAAGTTCTGCGCATCGAGGTACGTGCCCAGGGTGTGACGCATCGTCAATTTGAACTCGAGCAGGTCATCGAAGGCCAGGCAGAGCGCGGTAATGCGCCCATTGACGTTGCCGACCGATAGCTTTGGCCGAACCGCCGTGCCGTCGCCGTTGGATTCAATGCCGTCAATCTGCATTGGCCAGGCGCTGTACTCATTGCCTTGGAACCAGATTGCTTTCGCGGGTAGCTGGTCCGCGTTGTTGCCGGCGGCCATCAGCTCTGCCGGTGAATGCGGGATGGCGTGCCCGTGGAAGCGCAGCACATCAGCTCCGTAGTCCGAGCCGTCCAGCTCAAAGAGCAGCACTTCGCTGCCAGGCTCAAGTACCTGGATATCACTGATCAGCGGCATGATTGCCCCTTATGGTTGGAAAGCACGGTCAAAGGTGGCCGTGAGCTTGAAAACGGTTCCACCCATGGGGGTGGGAACCGGTTTTTTGCAGGTGAATAGACCGAGCTCACCGAGCGGTGTGGTCCAGAGGAAAGCCTTCGCTCCGGCGTGGCGATCGAAGAACGCCATAATTTCCTGAACCTTGGCCTTGGGCCCGGTGTAGGAGATCGGATAGGAGTCCTCCTTGTTGTTCGGCCCGTCGCCTACTTCCTGCTTGTAGCCGCTGCCGAATTTCGAAGTGCGCACCCGATAGGTGACTTCAGGTGCGTCTCCATTTTGTGTTGGCCAGGTGAAACGCTCAATCGCCACGGTTATCTCCCATTGATCCTTTTCCAGATTTCGCCGCCCGGCTGAAGCTCCTTGGCGATCGCTCTATCAACCACCGCCTGCGCAACTTGCTGCACACCTTTCCCGAGGTCGGCCGAGGCTTGTTGGTTGTTGGTGGGCGACTCGGCGCCGCTGGTTTGTACAGACACAGCAACCGGAAAGTTGTACGTGTCGCCGCCGCTACTACCGCCACCGCTGAGCGCCGCGACACCCGGCCCGGCACCTGAAGTCAGCGGTGTGACACTGCCGCCTTGGGCGCCGGTCATCAGATAGGACCTGCCGCCCTGACTGAACAGCTCCGGCCCCTTCTCGTTCACTTCGTACAGGGTGTTTGGATCAACACCACCACCCGAAGCCCTGCCGCCACCGAAGGTCACAGTTGCGGAACTCGCATCGAATTGACTGCCGAAACTCTGCGCTCCCGCCTCTGCACCGCCGGCCGTTGCAGCACCTGTTGCGCCGGAACCACCGCCAGTGAAGTAACTGATGCCAGCACCGACCAGGCTACTCAGCAGCGCCGAGCTGGCCTGTCGCGCAGCAATTCGCGCCATGTCCGCCAGAATCGATTTCGTGAAATCGGCGAACGACAGCTTCCCGGTCATGGCGAAGTTGACGACCGCGTCTTCCATCGAGCTGAAGGCGTTGCTGAACAGGCTTTTGGTCTGGCCGGCGACGTTCTGCGCCGAATCCAGATAGTTGGCCCAGGCCGATGTTGCGCCCTTCGTCCAGTCACCCTGCGCCGCTTCGACATCGGCATAGTTCTGCCGGATCTGGTCGGTCGCTGCCTTGTTCGCGTCTGCGAGGGCTTGGGATTTGCGGGTGAACTCTTCGTCGGACATATTGCGCGACGGGTCTGAGCGTTGGTTTTCCAGCTCCAGCGACTGCTGAGCGAAACGGTCTTGCTGGTTGTTCAGCTCGCCACTAAGTGCGTTCTGCCGGTCGCCCTGGCCAACGCCGATAACGGCGCGCCGCCCGGCCAACTCCAGCGCCTTCTGTTGCTGACTCAGTGCCTGAGCGTACGAAGTGATCGCGCGCTCTTGCTTGGCCAGTCGGCCCGCTTCGTTTGTGGCGAGTACTTCAAGCTGGCTGTCGACATCCTTCTGCGCCTTGACCATGGCGGTGCGTGCATCGGCGATCTTCTGGTCGAGCTGGATGCGCTGGGCAGCAGAGGTACTGGACTTTTTCTTCACAGCTTCCAGCGCCGCAATCTCGGCTTCGTAGGCTGCCGTGACCTCATCCCGTTCGTTGCCGATCAGGCCATCTCGCTTTTGGGCATATTCAGCCTGGGAGATGAGACCAGCTTTCTGCGCGGCCTCCAGCTGCTTTTGGGCGTTGCTGTATTCAGCCAAAATCGAGGCGAGCTGATTTTTGGCGTCGTTGAAGCCGGTGAGATCGACACTGCCCGTTGCGGCTTTTGAGTCCTTGAACTTGTCGTTGATGTTCGCAATGTTTTTGTCGACGACTGCCTGTTCAAGGCGCTTATCCTTGGGGTCGGCTTTTCGAATATCGTCGAGCTGCCGGCGGTATTCCTTCAGCGCGTCTGTGCGCTTTTGCTCATTCGTCCATGATGACTTGGTGAGTGCATCGACCTTTGTCATCGCAGCAACAGCATCTTGCTGGACTTTCGCCTGCTCGCCTTCGTACTTGGCGATATCAGCTTCAGCGGCCTTCTGGTCCTCGAGCATGTTGAGACGATTGCTGTAGAAGTCGATCATCTCCTGCTTGTTCTGGAACAGCCCAACATTCCCAGATTGGGCGCCAGCCAGGTTACGCCGTGCCTGCTCAATGTCGGCGCCGATGTCTGGACGACCCAAGTTTTTTAGGTTGTCAGCAGCTCGAGCTACCGCGTTGTAGCCCTTCTCCCAGAAGCTCAGGTTCTCCAGAATCTTCGGCGTACGCTCGTTGATCGCATCGGCGTACTGCTCAGTCGCCAACTTCACCGCGCCAGCATGGTCACCCTGCTCTTCCAGTGCAGCAATTTGCGAGTAAACCGAGGCTGTCAGATAGTGGTACTGCTCGTTCAGTGCTGCGGATGCCTTGACGGGGTCATCCGCCAGCTTCGTGAACTCGGCAATCGTTTCACTGATCGCTTTGCCGGTTGCCTCCTGCATGGACACGGCGGCCTGCGTGATGCCGGCGAAGCTTTCGCCTGCGATCTTGCCATTCCCTGCCAATGCCGCGAGCGCTTCAGCGGCCTGGCCAGTGGTACCCACGGTTGCGCTGACTTGGCGCGCCATATCAGCGAGCTGCCCAGTACTTAAACCTGCCGAGTTACCGGTAACAATCAGGCCCTTGTTGTACGCATCCTGCTCTTCGCTGCCCATGTGATAGGCGTAAGCCAGTCCACCCACAGCGGTAGTAGCCAGCGCCAAAGGGGCGAGAATCGCGAGCAAGCCAGCTGCCGACGCGCCAGCACCAGCGCCCAATTGAGCCACGGCGCGAGCGCCGCTTCCCCAGTCACCCGAGGACAAGGCGTTGCCAAGCTGAACGACGTTCTCTTGTGCCTGACGGGTGCCGAGCTTCAGTTTGTCGAATGCTCCGGTCGCTCCGGTAACACCAGCCCGGTCCTTGCCAACCTTAGCCAGGGCCGCGTTATAGCTTTCGACATCGATAGCACCACGGCGAAAAGCCTCATGCGCGGCTTTTTCCTGCGCCTCCAGCTTGGCCAGTTTCGCGGTTACCGGGTCGATGCCGTTTACCGTGCGCTTGAGCGCTTCGATCTGGCGGTTCTCCGCGTCGATCAGACGTTGTTTCTGCGCAACTTCCTTGGCTTCAGCCTTATCAATCTTGTCGTAAGCCTTGCCCAGTCGTTCCTGATAAGCCTCCTGCTGCTCAGCCGTGACCAGACCGCCCTTACGAGCGCGTTCAAGAAGGACTTCAGCCTGAGTCAGTTGCTCGATGCTGCCGATGTTGCCGGACATCGCCTTGTCGAGCTGGCTGATGATGGCGATTTCGCTGGTCGCGCTTGCGCCTGATCTTCGGCTTGCATCAGCCTGGCGCTGTTTGGCGCCAGTGGACTTCTCGATTCCTTGCGCCGCTTCAGCTTCGGCCTGAGCGACCTTCTTACCGGAGTCGGCCAAACCGGTGCTGGCCTTACCCAAATCATCGACAGCCCTTTCCGCGCCCTCGGCAGCAGTAACCAGCTTGTCGAGGTCATCTGCTGCTTTGACCGCCGACGAGGAGTTGACCTCAATGCCGAGAGACGTGAAGTTGACGCTCATTTACTTTCCCTCTGCTCCGCCATCACCCGCAGGGCTTCGGCTTCCATAACGCGGAGATCGTGGAAAATGTCGGTGACCTGAGTTCGGGTTAAACCGAGGAAGCCAGCGACATCGCGAATTGATGTGTAATCCAGACCGGTAGCGCCGCACGCCCCTGTACGCCACTGGGTGCTCATGGCCTCGAAGACCTGGAATGACGACCAGACATCCGGCCAGACTTCACAGTCCTGCCCAGTCAGGTCGCCGACCATGAAGCCGAAGGTCTTGAGCTCTTCAGCCGAAGGCCCTTGCTCGTAAAGGGCGCGCGCGACGCTTAGGAGTTTCCCAGTCGGGCCTTTGCAAACGCATCGGAGTAAGCCCCCAGCACTGCGCTGGGTGTGGCACTGATAGAGCTGACCAAGACGCGAAGGTTTTCGTCCGTGAACTCTTCATCAATATCCCAGCCAGCGACGATGGCCTTGAGCTGCTCCACCTGGAGGTCGATCAGCAAAGTGGTGAACTGCTTCAGCCCCACCTCTTCCGATTTCACCCCCAGCGCTTTATGTCGCTCACCCCAGTCGGCATAGAGATCCGCCAACTCGCTTCGGTCGCGATACTTGAACTCGAACCCAACCTTCACCGGATCGCCGCCCACCGTGGGAAGCATGACGTCAGCCTTGAAGGTAGGGTTTTGGATGAGCGTAAACTTGGCCATGAGCTACACCACCGACAGGTAGCGGGTTGGTTCGGCCTGCAACGCCAGGTTGACGGTACGGGTCAGCAGGTTGTTGCGGGAAACCGCCGGCTGTTTCGAAAACGAGGTGTAAGCCCCATACAGAAGCATGTCGTTGCCTGGAAGATTCAAGCGCGCAGCCTGCACCTGCTTGCCCGCGTCAGCTTTGAGCAGCACAGCATTGAAGGCCTGAGCCGGGTCATCTGCGATGGTCAGCACCATGCTGGCCGCGGACTTGTCGGTCGGGATCTGTTTGCCCTGGTCGTTCTCCAGAAACACCACGTCCAGATAGTTCTGCTCGCCGCCGGAAAACGCCAGGTCGGTGACCTGCGGAATCTGCACCCAGGTCAGCACCTTTCGCATGGTGCCGGCGCCGTTACCAGCTGGGAAGATCTGCGTGTCGGTGGTATCGATCGCTTCCAGGGTGATTGCAATGGCGGTTGCGGACTTCACGCGAACAACCTTGTTATCCAGTTTGCTCCAGCCGGAATTGAGCAGGACGATATCGCCGGCGTCCAAATCAGCACCAACGACTGTGGCGACCGCCTCGGATGCGTTGGAGATGGCAGTAAACGCGAGCGCAGCCTCATAGGTTGCGGCGTGCTGGAAGGTACCGCCGTTGGGGATCTTGAAGCCCATGGGTTTTTCCTCTTTTCAGAAATGACAAAACCCGCACAAGGCGGGTTCTGGGTTTGCCCAATGGGCGTAATTAGTTGGTGTCAGCGCGGTACTGGAACGACGCAGCAACGGTGTAGGTGGTGTCGTCGGGAATGCCGGGACTTGGCTCTACCGGCGTCAGCACGATGACTTCGAAGTCTGCGCGGTTGAGTCGGAGATAGAGTGGGTACAGATCGGCGAGCTCATCCGCCAAGCCTTCCGCCTCGCCCGGGCCAGAACCCGATGGCGTCACGATGCTCACCTGAAATACGCCGGTGTATACGCGGTGGTCACCACCAAGCGTGTTGCTGCCCGTACCGGCCGGAATGACGAAAGCTTTCAGATAGGTCTCACCATCTGCCGGCGTAAAGGCCGCACCTTCATAGGCAATGCGCAGCGCGGGTGTGCGAGCCGCTGCCCAGTCTGTCAGGCGCCCCTCAAAAAGCTGTCGAATGATTGCATGGCTCATGCCTGGTTGCTCCTGATGGCTTCGTCGACGATCTGCTGGAAGCGGGTCAAGGTCACGCGGACCATGCCGCCCGGGGCTTGCTTGCTGTGTCCATACTCGATCGGAATGCCGTAAGGCAGGTTGTTCACGATGTACGCCGTCTGGCCGATGGTCAGTGCCTGTACCTGGGCCCGCAGTACCGCAATCGTCACATTGCCCGACGGATCGACCTGATCCAGCACGCCCTCGGTCGGCGCATCGATCGAGAACTGCCAGTTGCCACGAAAGCGGCCACCGACATAGCCCTTCCCTGCGACCAGACCGTTCACGTTGAAGTTCTGCTCGCGCTCGGTCTTGGTCAACGGCTTGGCGTACTTCACGCCGCGCTTCAGCTTGCCGGCCTTGGTGAAGTTGCTGTCGGTCAGGTTGATGACCGTGTTGCGCACAGCGACCTTGAAGTCGTAATCGTCGGCGGCCTTGGTGTTGGCCTGGCGATGTACGACGTTGGCTGCCCAGATCTCAGGATTGCCCACCGGCGACATGCGAATGACGCTGCTGCCGATCTCGATCACGATCTCGCGGAAGGTCGCGTCGATGCCCGCCTTCGCATGCTCGGCGAACTGCCGGATGTTCTCGGCGAAGCTGCCATTCATGCCAGCGTATTTGCTCATGACCGCACCTGCAGCTCGTACAGGATCGGCGTGCCGGCCGGGTTGATCTCTTTCAGTGGCGGGACAATGGTCCAGATGCGCCCCTGGACGACGACCTTACTGAGTAGCGTCGGTGGTGACGTCAGCCCGCTTGCTGCGATCTTCAGCTTCTTGTCGCCAACCTTGATTAACGAATTGGTCTGAAACTCTTGCCCGGTGAAGTCGAGCAGGATGCCTTGGGCGGTACGCTCGACGACGGTGTCAGGCCGCGTCTTGCTGGTACTCGGGTCGTACGTACCCTTGATAATGTTCCGAATAGTCACGGGCTGGCCGAACTCTGAAATCATCTCCAGAGCCATCACGGCCATTTCGTCGTAGAAGGCCATGGTGGCTCCAGATGTGAAAAGCCCAGCTCAGTGGCTGGACTTAATGAATCTTCGTTGGAGGAGGAGTCTCCTCTTCACCGAGTTGTGCGCAGTACTCGTTTAACATCTCAACCATGTAAGCTTCTTTGGACATGCCAGCCGCTTCAGCTTGCAGCTCCAGTTCAATCTCCCACTCGGGAGCAAGATTGATATCGATCTTTCCCTTAAAGTCGCTCACTTCCCACCCCGATCTGGATGAAATATTTGTGAGCCAAAGTATATCCCAGCTTTACGCCCGCACAGCGAACAAGCCCCGCTTCTGAAGGTAGTCGGCAAACTGGGTGGCGCTCGGCCGATCCGGTGCCGCCGGTAACAGTCGGCTGCTGGTATTGGGGATCGCCGCGTACTGGCGCGTCACCGCCCCTTCCACACGATCCAGTAGCACAGCGCCTTTGCGCTTCTCCACCGGATCTATATCGTCTTGGTGAATCTCGGCAGCCAAGGCCATCTGACCGTACTGGATGCGCGCCGGCAGGTAGTTATCGGGCTTGATTTGACTATCCAGCTCAACGCCGCGACGTGGCCAGGCCAGTGCCTGGTCACCATCCATCTTGCGACCCTTCCAGGTCATGCCATCCATCGCCAAGGCGGACCGGCGCAGCAGTGCTTCTTGCGCTGGCTCGTCCGCAGGGATGGTCACGCCGAACTTCCTCGCGTACATGACCAGGTCCGCGGCGCTCGCGTAGCTTTCGGCGTCCGGCTTGCCGGTACCGTCCTCGGTGATGAGAGTCATGAATCAGCTCGCTGGAATGAGTTTCAGGATTTCGACCTTGGGGGCCTTAGGATCATAGTCGATGCCTTGAGCGGTCAACCATTCACGCAGAGCACCGACGCCCATTTTCGCGGGATCGGTTTCCGCTTCGCCCTGCACAGCCGGCAGCTCGGAGACGATCACTTCGACTCCCTGGGCCTCGTATGCATCAACGATCATTGGGTGATCGCCAACGACGATAACCTTTGTCACCCCGCTCTCAACGGAGCGAAACAGATCGGCATTCCGATAGCGCTTGTTCGGGTCAAAGCCATCCAGCTGATTGGTGTAAATGAGTTCCATGAACTACTCCGTGGCAGCCATTGTTGGCCGCCCTCTGATGCGTGGATTAACCGCCAGTTACTGGCGGAGTGGCAGTCAGTTTGATCATCACACCGGCGGTGACTTTGTCGCTGCCAGCATGCTTGGTCCAGTTGGCCGCAGAGCCGACCGCTGCCAGAGTTGGGTTTGCGCCGCCGGCGGCCTCCTTCCAGCTGTAGCCCAGCACATCGATATTGACGGTACCCTCGGCGCGGTAGCCGATACCCAGGTTCACTTCGTCGTTCACTTCGTACGAGCGGAAGCCTGGAGCCTGAGACTCGGTGATCACCACGGCATTCGGCAGCAGACCGAAGATCACATCTGCCGGCGCAGTGTCGGTGACCAGAACAGGCTTGCCCAGAGTGCCTGGCAGGCCGCCGTAGATCACCACGCCCGCCTCTTCGTAGATCTTGTTGGTGATCGCTTCATCGACGATGTCGAAGTATGCCGACGAGTGCATAACCCACAGAGCGATACGCCCGAACTTGTCGCCGAATTTACGCATGCCGCGAGTCAGGGTCTTTTTGCCGTCGGTTTCGATGTTGGCCGAAACCACCATGCCAGCATTGGAGCCGATAGAAGCACGCAGCGCGGCGGTGGAGTATTGAATGAAGCCTTCCAGAGTCGCATCAGCCACATCGGCACCGATGATCTGGGAGAACTCTTCTACCGGACGACCTCGGCGCTTGAAGGCCTCTTCGGTGGTTTGGTACGGGCCATACATCCATGGCGCTTTAACGCCTACAGCCTCACCGGAGCCAATCTTTTTGGCGGTAACCTTACCGGTGGAGTTGACGTCGCGGTGCTCCAGCGAGCCGCCGATTTTGTAGAAGGCGCGCTTGCGGTAGTCGCCTTCGATCAGCTCGTTGTCGAGGACGATAGCGCCGTTGGACGATGCGTTGAACACATCCAGGTTATCCTGGACGCGCTCCAGGTATGCAGTTTGCGCCTCATCGTTGTAGATGATCAGGTCGCTGTTTACGGTTGTAGCCATGGGTGAGTCCCCTTACTTGGGCAATTGCAGGAATGCGGTTTGGCCGTGCTTGCGCTGATAATCGCGCTTTTGCTCGGAGGTCATTTCGGAGCGCTTGGGTATGGCCTGACCATTAACCCGCTCCAGGGCATTTGTTCCTGTAGCCCTGGGCCACAAGTGAGGCGCGCTTTCGCGCAGAGATTCCGCCCATTCGAGCGGTGTAAGAGGTGTTTTGCCGTCTTTGCCCATGATGGTCTGGCCAGACTCATCAACGGCGACCGCTTCACCCTCTTCATTCAGAGAGAACACGCCCTTGGCGCGCAGGATGATGTCGTCGGTTGCTTCCGGTAGTGCGCCGGCTTTCAGTGCTGCGCCGCGCACCGAGTCACCTAGGACCTTGCCCTGAAACTTGGCAGCGAAGGCCTCAGCCTTCTCGGCGCGCGCGCTAACCGACTTCAGTTGCTTGTCGTAGTCACCGCGTAGGCGCTCCGTCCGGCGATTAAAGACTTCGTCCACCTTGCCCTCGGTCAGCAGCTTGGTTTCTTCGTCCTGTCCTGCACGACTCAGCAGCCCTTTGACGGCGTCGATGTCGATACCCTCAAATTGGGTTTCGAACTGGGTCAGCTTGCCGGAGGTCTCCTTCAGCTTGCCCAGCAATTCGGTATTCTTGGATTTCAGGCCGGTAACAGAGGCCTCAACGGCAGTCGCGATAGCGGCCTTGATTGCCGGGTTTTCCAGGTCGATTTCGTTTTCTTCTGCCACTTGATTCACCCCTTGGGTTTGATCGGCCCGCTTTGCAGGCATGAAAAAGCCGCCCGTAGGCGGCTGATTGAATGTGTTCGTTTAAATCCCGGCCTTAGCGAATGCGAGTGGTTCTAAAGCCATCATTTGCAACAGTGTCAGCGGTGAGAAATTGCGATCAAGCTGCAGCTCGGCGAATCGTTCGATGCTCAATCCACCTTCGCGAAACAACTTCGCCCGCTTCGGGCCAATGGCTGCATCCTGAAAGGAGGCCGGCTGCCGCTGTAACCAGTGGTAATAGTCGAGGCTGGCCGCGACTTGCTGCGGCCCGTCGTCGCCGACCGAAGCTCGCGTAGCGCCCTTGGCGAATACTTCGCTCAGCTTGGTCAGGAAGATGAAGGTGGTGCGGCAGTTCGGGTGAAACGGCGGCCTCGGCCCGGAGTGGACCGGAAACCGCTGCTTATCCATCGTTCGACAGAGCTGACTGGTCTTGCTGTCCAGCGTGGCGACCATTTCAATCTCGGTCACCACGTCAGTATTGGCCTTGGCCACCTCCATCCGCGCTTGTGACGACACATGCTGAATCGCGGTGTGCACCACCGTGCTGGCATTGCGGTTGGTCGTGGCCAGGATGCCGTCTTTGTACCCTGCCGCTTTGGTACCGCGAATGTTGCGGATGATCTGGAAGTTCGTCTGCCCCTCAAAGAAGCCTTGCCGAATCGTGCCGGTGACGCGCTCGCGCTCCGCCGTGGTCCAGCCCTTAATGAAGGCCTTCAGCAGCTTGCCGCCACCGGTACCACGAACACTGAGTGGATTCGTCAGTACCGCCGTCCGGATTGCAGCCACCGTTGGCATTGCCACATCGAGCGACACACCGACCGGTGCCGTTCTGGCCAGACTCGTAGCTTCGAATTCGGCCTCGTAGTTGGCGATGTCGATCAGGTCGAGGTTCAGCTGCGCACTGTAGCGGTCGAAGATGCCCAGTAGCAGACTGTCGACCTCCTTTAACAGCGCCTCCAGCCGCTTGACGTTGTACTTGGTCAAGTCCGACTGAGTGAGCCGGTCGCGGATCGAGCGGTCGATCTCCTTGAGGAATGGAGCGAACTTGCCGACCTCGCCGGACTTCAGTTGCTCGAGAAAGACAGCATGCCGGATCGTAGCATCAAGGATTGCCTGGTTGACCGCCACTGTTCACCCCCACGTCGTCCAGGCCGAGGCCGTCAGTCTGCTCCTGCAGTTCGTTGTCAATCTGTAGGTCTGTGCGCTCTGGAGCAATCAAGCCCAGTTTGCGCAGATAGGCACGAAGGTCCGCTTTCGCAAAGCCGCCGTTCTGCCAGAGCCCGACCAAGGCGGTGATCATCTGCGGATCAGCCGTCAGCTCGACGAATTCCTGATTGACCTGATAGGCGACTTTGTCAGTGACGCCCATGTAATCGCAGCACCACATGATTGCGCGGGTGTAGGCCTCGCTCAGGTTGGCCACACAGCCGGCGAGTACCGAAGTCGACGCTGACTGATCGCCGCGCGACTCGGTAGCCGTCTTGGTCGCCAGTGACGCGACGACCATCCGGGCGCCGAGCTCGATCATCATCTGGTTCTTGTCGGCCATCGCCTCTTTGACCAGCGTGTTCGGCAGCGGTTGTGCGTAGCCGAAGGCGCCACCAGAAGGCAGCATCATCGGCGCCCGGGAGCCGACGTAAACGCCGTTCTTCTCCATCCAGTCACGCCACTGCTCGTCCAAGCCAGAGATCCACGGCTGGGCCTGACCACACCAGAAGACACTGTCCTCATAATCAGCACTGTTGCGGTAGTGACCCAGGTTGATCATGGCGATGTCGTAGAGCGGCGACTCGTCTATGGTTGGGTCATTGTTCTGCGCGCCTACAAAGGTGAATGGAATCTCTTTCAGCCGGCCTTTAACACCGGTCGGGAAATGCTCCTCCACAACGGCAAGCGGGCCGCCATTCTCCGGTCCGGACCGGCGCCAAACTCGGCAGACGAAACCTTCAGCTTCCAATGCCAGCTCTCGGTACTGCTCGATCGTCTTGAATCCGAATCCGTCTTCGACTTCCGGAGTCTCGCGGAGCACGACCAGAGTCAGAACGTTGTGACCATTCACCATGCCGGTACGCCAGTTGATGATGTCCTCGGCACAGTACGACAAGATCACCGAATGACCGCCGGCGCCTTCGTCCTGGTGGTAGTCGACGTACAGGCCGTGACGCCCAGCCTCAAGCACCTTTTCAAGCGTGCCCTGGGAGTGTTGGTAGATGCTCACGCCGGAGCCGTTGGCGTTGTCCTGCAAGTACTCCAGCTTCTTCGGCACAGTAAGTGTCGGGTCTTTGTGGAAGGCCAAGCCCAGCAAGCCGTTACGTGTGTGGCCGGTTGCGTTCTTGAACACCGCACGCTCGCGGTATGCCTTGTTACGGTCGGCGTTCTCCGGCGACTTGTCATGTGCGTTGATGTACGGCAGCCGCGACACAACACGGTGCTGACCGGCGCAGACATCACGCACAGTCGCCCAGCGGTCCAATACTTCGATGTAATCCGCCCGCTTGAAGGAGACGTCGTTGCTCATCGGGCGTATCCCATTTTGATAGAGGTGACGATCGCTTTGATCGGATAACGTTTGGCGATGAAGTAGCCGGCAGCGTCGTTCATGTGGTCGTGCCCCTTCTTCGGATCTTTGTCCGGCTCACCCTTGTCGGTGTATGTCTGTCGCTCCAGACACAAGGTGAGCTGAGGGCACTGATCGATGTTCACCTTCAGGCGGCGCTCGCCGTAGGCGTTCAGGAACATGGAATTGACTGAGTTGACCCGGTCTTTGACGCCTGGGTTTGTCGAATCAACGATCACCGTAAAGCCGGCCTTCTTCAGCAGTGACAGGTCCGACTCACTGGCGTTTTTGCTGCTGGTGTTCTGACCGCTGGCGTCGGGGTAGACCGCAACTGCGTGGCCTGGGAACCTAGCCTTGATCTTCTCGATCATCTCCGGCGTATCGCGCACCCCGTGGAACTCATCCAGAGCCAGCGGCAGGTCGTCGCGCACGACATAGACGACGGACGCCATCTTCATGACGTTGAAGTCCATGCCGATGTGCAGGGCTTCGTCGGGCTTGATTCGCTCGGAGGTGCGGCACTCATCACGGCTGAATGCGTAGTAGACGACGCCCGCATAGTTTTCGAAGCCGGCCTCGTACTCTTGCCGGAACGTTCGGGGGTCCATCTTGCGACGGGCCGCATCCAACTCTTCAGCTGGTACGTTGCCGCCCTGCAGAGATGTGTACTGCCAACTCTTGTGGTCTGGCTCTCCGCCAGGCTTACCATCTAGGTACGTGTCGTAGCAGTGGTTGAATCCCTTCGGGGTTCCAATGCGCAGTGCATGACCACCCTTGCGCACCCCGACTCCTGGAATCGTGTACTGACAGGTCGAAAGCATCGGCCTCAGAACTTCTTCCCATGCAGCCCACGGGCAATCCGCCCACTCATCCACCAGGACGAAGAACAGGCCGGAGCCCCGCAGGTTGTCGTAGTTGTCCAGCCCAACCACGCGCATGACGTGGCCAGACTTGAGCGTAATCGAGCATTCCGTCTCGTTCGGGCGGTGCGCACGCCAAGCTTCTGGAATGGCCTGCTTCAGACGCCTCCAGAACACGCGCTTAGCCTGCTTGAAGGTCGGCGCGCCATACCAGATTTCATCTTCAACGCTTACGCCCCACTCAGCGACCAGTCGGGCCGCGCGGCGCATCTCTGCCTTGCCCAAGAATGTCTTGCCAAACCGGCGGCCACATACCGCATCACGAAAGCGCGCTTCAGGCTGGAATCCCCAGCAGTAAATGTTCGCCTGCTTCGGCGTCAGCTTTACCGGCGGATCATAGGTGCGGGGTAGTCGGGACATTCTCATCAGGCTCCAGGGTGTACTCAGCAACTGCGTGCTGCTGGTCCGCCTGGGAGCCCAGGGGTTTTTCAGGTTCGAGGCGGCGATTCACGTAGACGTCGCCAACCTCTTTCGCTGCCTGCTCAATGATCTGAACAGCCAACGGGATATTTCGCATGTTCTCGGCCTTGTCAGCCAACCGATTCAGCGCACGAAGTCGGAACGCTCTATTCGCAATCGGCACCTCTGCGGTTTCTTCACGAAAGCGCTTTCTGGTGTCTTCGAAAAGGGTCTTCCACTTCAGATGCAGGTTGCGCCCCACGTACTTCGTAGGGTCGTAGGCCTCGCACTGCTGTCTCGATACCTCTAAGTCGAATTCTGCTTTGACCGACGCGACCACCTGGGATGGCGTGTCAAAGCAGGCGAGCGCCTGTACTACAAAGGCTTTCACCTCGTCTCTGAGTGCGGCCATAAGGGGATATCCGTCAAAGTACTGTCAAAGTCAGGCCGACTTGAGCAGACAGGTTCCGCAGGCCCTCGATATGTTCAATTTCCCCACCTCAGCAGGACTGTTTGCAGCATCCACCAAGGCCTGGACCTCGGGGCTTGCACCGTAGCGGCGGACCACACCGACGAACTCTTCGACGTCGTGGCCGCGCAGCTTCAGTTTGGGAGCGCCTTCTTCGGTGAAGGCTGGTTGACCGTACTTATCGGTCGCCTGGGCAATGTGGTACAGCTCATGTTCGACCAGGGCGCAGAAGTCAGCGTCGGAACACTGGGCGCAGTAATCGGCAGCCAGAGTGATGATGAAGGCCGGCACATCGCCGAACCAATCGCGCATCTGTTGTTCCATCCGGGCTTTCTGCCAACCGCCGGCACGGAACGCTACCTGTTCGGCTTGTCCCAGGACTGTCCGGCCCTGTTTCTCGAAACTCGACGACGCCCACATGATCCGGATGTCTGCATCCAGTAAATGGGCATGGTCTTCGTTGTGAATGCTGCCGGTGTCGGAGAGGATCTCGGTTTGGAGCCACTCCCATACGTCAGAGGCAGGAGTAAGGCGGATACCGAAGTCGGAGAGCTCTGACAGCTCAAGCAGCGACTGGGGCGGCATTGGTCTGCCCATCGTTCACCTAATGCTTGAAATGGTGGCTGGTTGTCGGTATTGCTGGACTTCAACTCAACGCAAGGAGCAATCGCATGGAATACAAGAAGGCTGAAATCGTCGTTCGCAAGGAAACTGGGCAACCGAAAACGCTTCCAGAGGTGGCTTTTACTTTCAACCAAAACCGACCATCTCTTAGCCAAAACATCGCCGCATACAAACCAGGTACGGACGGTCACTGCTGGCTGGGGATTGAAACCGAGCCGTTCGAAGGCTGGGCACAAGCAACCGTCATTGATTTTTCACACCCAAACGACGGTCATGGCGTGTTCTCCGTGGCCGGCATCCCCACTCAGGAAGGAGGGTGGCTTTGGTTCCCGGTGCTCGGGACTGGACCGGTCACGACTTATACTGACCGCTCCTAACAATCAGCTGTCATCCTGACTGTCTCGCTGCGTGCCTGTCCGTGCAGCAGCGCGACGACTAGCCCCTGCGGCAGGCCAGCAGCCTTTGCAGTGCCTACCGCCTTGGCGATTGCGCAATCAAGGTCGATGACGGCCTTGTTGATGTCTGGGCTCATCGGTAGAACGTGGCGCAGGCGGGTGACGTTGCTCATTGGCTGAATGGATCGGCGGGCTTGGCGATCGAACGCACAAACCACATGAAACCTTGCTGCAGATTGGTCTTCGCCAGTGCCAGCAGGCGCGGGTCAACACCCTCAATCTGGCCGATCTGCTTGAACAGCTCACCCGCATCAGCTTCCAGAGCCTTGATGGAGTTCATGCCGTCAATCTCGGATTGAGTCAGGTCGCGGTAGCCGGTGATTTTCTTGTGCTGGTTGTCCATGGTCATACCCTCGTCGCGTGTCGCGACACAATTTGATAATTCACGAAACGTGTCGCGACCTACCCCGCCACCTCAAACACATGCCCACGCCGAGCCCAGGCATAAGCCACCACTCCGGCATGGATCATCACGGTGAATGGGCTCACGTAGTGCCCCTGGATCGCCGCAGCGAAATCTCCAAACGCACCGATGGCCACCAGGTAGAACGAAATGCTGAGCGTTGGCTGCTCAATCGGTCGGACGCGGCGCAGGAAGTCGACCGCAGCGATCACCACCAGCACACACAGGAATGCGTCTATGCCTCCCAGAATAGGATTCATGATCAGGCACTCCCGGTTGCGCCGAACCGTCCCGCCAGTGCCTTGAGGCCCGGGATGATGTTCATCGCCAGCAGGCCAATCAGGAAGGCAACACCATTTTGGGTGTCACTATCTGGCGGAAGGCCAAACTGGTGAACGGCCAGGGGCGTGGTGAAAATCGCCGACAGGAAACCGGTGGCCACCGCCCAGAATGCCTGCTTACGGGTCAGTCCCTGCAATAGGGTCAGCGATACACAAGCGCCCGCGAAACCAGCGACAGCTACGCCGTACTTCGCAACGAGCGCAGCCGCAGCTGTAGATGCTGGTTCAGCCATTTGATACTCCAGAAACGAGAAAGCCCCAGCGAATGCTGAGGCTCGAAATAGATTTGCGGTCTCTCCCGCCGTCCGCCAAAGATCTTCACGACGCTGGCACCCTTCTGCACCAGTCTCGCCGATCCGTCTTGCGCCACTCTGGAGCATGTACGGCCAGGGTGCGCGGGCTGCCGGTGTTAATTCCGTACGTCGCACTATCCGGCTATCGACGTCAAGGCCTTCCCTGGAGCCACCAGTGTAAACTGGCGGGATTGACCGCTCACCAAAACGAACCGTCTAAAATTTCTCTGCGCTGAAGGACTTTCGCACAATGAATCTCTCTCACCTGCAAACCAAAGATTTACTCAAGCTTCAATCTGAAGTAATTGGCGAACTCAGAAGTCGTGGGATCCTGAGAACAATGAACAATCCTGTCGGCGACTATGCCGAGTGGCTGGTTGCTTCCGCTCTGGATTTGAAGCTGACCTCAAACTCAGCCGCAGGCCATGACGCGGAGTCCGGAACAGGCAAAAAGATTCAAATAAAGGCACGCCGTGTAAGCCACAACAACAATTCCAGACAGCTCGGCGCAATACGCAATCTGGATAAAGGCGATTTTGACGAGCTAGTTGCAGTGATTTTTAATGAATCTTACGAAGTAGTTGAGGCCGTATCGATACCTCACTCCATCGTAAAGAAATACAGCACGTACAGATCGCACGTGAATGCACACATTTTGCACCTTCGCGGAGCATTGCTTTCCGACAGCGGCGTTCAGGACATTAGTGCGAAGCTAAGCATTTTCAGCAATGCACACGCGTTGCTCGCAGAGGCCGCCGGAGCCGCACCAGCGGCTTGATCGTCCACGCCCTCCATAGCGGTTCCGCTTAATGGAATACCCCCCAAGGAAAGATCCCTGCGACTATGAAAGAAGAAACCCGGCTCGATGGCCGGGTTCAGGTATTCGTGTGCGTGTTGCGTGAATTGCGCACTATGGGAAAAGTACGCGCAATTCCCCGTCATGTCAATATATTTATGCCGCCTCTTCTTCTTTTTCCGCGTGTATCACCTGCCATACCGGTTGTTGTGCCTGAATATCCACTTCCTTGATGACTTCTTTCAGGGATTCCCACAGATCCAGCCAGTCACGCGTCCAGTTCTTTGGGTCAATCGTCACGCCGAAGAAGGTTTTCATCTCAGCGGCGACCCGGGCCGGCCCCCACTCCGCCGCCCCGACGACCTCACCCTTGTACGATTGCAGGGCCAGGGTCACCAGGTACTGCGCCTTCACGCGCTTTGCCGAAGTGAGGTCTGGCAACTTGGCGTGGGCGGTGATCAGCAGAACGGCGTTCATGACGTGGCGCATGGTCATTGCCGGGTGGTAGAGGTAGTGCCCGAACTGCTGCACCTGGAACGGCAGCGTGTCGATGGCGCGCAAGACCTTGCCGATGGTGGCCAGGTGCGCGGCGCGGGCGGTGGACCGACCAATCGGCGTGCGGCGGGTCTCGCTGATGCTGATCTTCTGCCGAACGATCTGGATGCGCTCCTCCTTGTCCTCGCCCAGGGCGGCAAATACGGCCTCATGGCGGCGCATGCGGTTGCCCTTCTGTACTGGAGCCGACTCCGCTTTCTCGATTGCCACAGCGCTGATCGACGCGTTCGATTCGTGCTGCGACTCAGTCCATACCTGTCTTGCGTTGATCAGCCTCATGCTGCTTCCCTCTTCAGTTCTCTGGTCTTTGCCCGGTAATTGGCCTTGATGGTTTTCAACTCTTCGATGGTGTAACGCTTCGGCTCATGCGGTCCCTCCAGCCACTCAACACGCTCAGTGCCGATGCGCTTAACCAGCTCAATCCGGTAATTCACGATGTCGCCGGACTTGTGGTTATTGCAGGGTGCGCACTGTTTCCAGACGTTCAGCGGCTCGAAGCGCAGTTCGGGATTCGCTCCCACAGTGCGATAGTGCCCGGCGTGCCATTGACCCTGGTGATGCCGGCCGCAACTCACGCATGGCAGGGCTGCATCACGCGCCCTCACCCATTCGTTGAACACGGCCTGCGTTTCCTTTAGGTACTGCGCCCGGCTCTTGAGCTTTACCCGCTTCTCGCGGATCTCTGCCCGCTCCTGGCGCGCCAGTGATTTACGGGCCTTCTCCTTGTTGGCGTTGGTGATCGCAATGGCGCACGGGACGCCACAAGCGGCCTGCAATTCTCTAACCGGAACAAACTCGGTCCGGCATTCGGCGTTTTTGCACTTCTTCTTTCGGAACACTCGCGGGGACTTAGCGAAACCCGATTTCTTGATCAAGCGGCCGCCTCCCACTGTTCAGGCATCTGCCCTTTCGGCTCACTCCAGGTGACGCCCTTCTCGGCGCCGAAGACGTACATGCACTCGATCACGTCGCCCAACTCCTGGACGCTCATGCGCTTGGTGCTGACACCGAGCATCACCACCCCTCCGTTGACGCCCTGGGCCATTCGGATTTCTTGACGAGCCGCCGCCGTCATCAGCGCTTTCCAGTCCTCGCTGTCCAGGCGCTGCATCAGGCCGTTGACCGGCCACTCCACCTGGCGCGAGATGTCGCCGAGCATTGCCCAGAGCTTGGCGTTCTGTTCCAGCGTGCGACGGGACTTCACGGGCCGGACGATGATCTCGACGGCGCCGGCGGCGGAAAGCTCGGTGGCGAACAGATACGCGACCTTGAACACTTCACGAATGCGGTTTGAGCCGGCTGACCAGAAGTGGCGCGGTTTAAGGATTACGCTACCCATGGGCTAACTCCCTGCTGCCACGCTGCGTCTCACGCTTGATGTTCAATCGAGCCAGCAGCTGCACGCGCGCTGCGTCGCCTGAAGTTGGAATCCCCTGAATTTCAAGCAGTCGCACCTGACGCTGGGCACCGAACTCCTCGGCCAATTCAACTTCCGATTTCTGGCTGTCATGGCCAATGCCGATCGCGATGTCCTCCAGCGGAAGCCCATCGACCAGCCTGCGGATGGTGATGTCGTAGGCACGGTCAAACACCTTGCTGGCCTTTTCCGATACCAGGTCCGCGAGGTTGTGCATCTCGCATTGCAGTGCGGCGTGACGCACGGCCGGATGCGACCATTCGCGAGAAGTGCGGCGAGCCGGGTGCAGGTTCAACAGCGCTTCACGAAACGCCTTGTCGTGCGATGGAATGCCCATCATCGCCGGCGTCGGCAAACACCACTTGATGAACTTGCCCACACTCGGCGCGAAGTCCGTCCCGCTCTGGCGGCAATTCTGCAGGCCGTACCGGATCTGCTCCAAGGTGTTGATCTCGGCAACGATGAAGGCCTTGGTCCAGCTGCGTTTGGCTGCGCGCAGGGCGTCGTCGTCGGGCCAAGCCTGCCTCCATGCCGGGAAAATCGCCTGCAACTCCTTGAACAGGGCGTTGACCACTTCCACGGTGCCGGACGGCAAAGTCTTGGGCATGACCGGCATGGGTGCCGGCTGATAATCCGCAATGGCGGACCTCAGGTCCGTGGTGGCGCCGACGATGCTCATCAACTGCGCGGCGCTTCTTGGCCGTTTAGGCTTGTTGCTCATAGGCCGCCACCGATGTCATTCGCCCATGTCTGGTCATCAAAGTCTGGGCCGTTCGCCTGACGCTGCGGCCGAAGCTGATGGACATTGCTGCCCGCGGGGGCCGGCACTGGCACTTCGTCTTCCCAGCGCTTGCCATTGAGCCACGTCGAGGCGTGCGGGATGAATTGGCCGTTGTCCTTGGTCCAGTCGACGCTGAGGCTCTGCGCGCCCAAGGCTTGGATCATGGCCTCAAAAAGTTCTACGGACAGATCAAGCTTGTCCCAGGCCTTGCGCGCAGCGTCCTTACTCACCTTGCGGGGATACAGCGCCCAGAACCGTGCGAACAGCTCCGCAGGATCGACTGCATCATCGCCAAAAGGCTTTTGATCTTTCTCTTCTCTTCTCTTCTCTTCTCTGGTCCGCTTTTTGTCCGCATCACTAGCGGACATATTGCGGACAGACTCACCATTGCGAGTATTGCGCTTGCGCTCATTGTCATTGGCGCGGCGCTTCGCACTCTTGCCGTTGTGCTCGTCAAAGCGAGGCATTACAAGGCTTCCACAGTCATCGAGGGCCACCCACTCAACGTCAATCATGGCCTGCGTGAAGCCTGGCCAGCCAATGACCGCATCCATTGCATCTGTGGTGTAACCGACCAACACGCCATCATCACAATGGGTGTCAAAGATGCTCCAAGCGATGTGCAGTCCGCCGATGATCCGAAGTCTGTCCGCTTGCAATGCGGACACCATGCGGAAAACTTTCGGATGGGTCTGAAGGTCGATGCGCATTTTTATCCAATCTCCAGCCATTACGCGGCTTCCTGTGTGGTGATGGCTACGTCATAACGCTCGACAGCACGAACGGCCAGCTTCAGCTTGCGCTTGGCTGTGTTGACGGCTTGACGGGCGTTGCAGCGAGCGATGTAGAGGTGACGAGTCGCGTCGATAACCGGAAGGAACTCTTCGACCTCCGGGTTGATTGGGCGGCGATCGTCAAATGGGCGGCCATGCTCTTCGAAGAAGTCGGCGTAACCTTGGTCAAGACGGCGCTGAGCTTCGGCAAGATCGTCGAGAGCGGATTGATGAGTCATCGCACGATCGGCAACGCGGAGAGACAGCTGAAGGCGCTCGGTGGTGATCACTGCGCACCTCCCAGCAGATCGGCTTCGCGGCGAGACCACATAGCCTGAAGTTTTGTTAGTCCCTTACCGGTCACCCGAGGAGTGACCACCGTCGTTTTGCCGTTCTCCGGATGTTCAAAAGTACTGAGCTTCGAGGTCAGGTAACCGGATTCAATAGGGCCTTGCATGGGTTCGTTCTTGCGGATAGTGACCCAGCGGCGTTGACGCAAGAACGCCATCAGGCGGTTCTGCCCAGTGCCGATCAGCTTTGCAGCTTCAGCCACCGAGTAGGTTTCGTGCGTGACAGTCACGGCATCGAAGAAACCCACCTTCGGCGCGTCGGCGGCGACCTTCTGCTCGAGCATCAGGTTTTCGTGGGACAGCTCAGAGTTGTCCGCTTCCAGAGCTACGACTTTTTTCACGTTGTCGGTGAGCAAGACAAGCAAGGTGCGCGGATCGTTTAGGGCGGCGGCATAGTCGAAGGCTGGCTTGGCATGAACCAGGCTCCAGAATTCCTTAACGAGGCGCTTTTTGAACTCACGAACAATCGGGCTGTTGCGCATATAGGTGAGGATGAGCGTCGACTGCTGCTCGTTGAGAATGGCAAATTCAGTATCTGCGCCGCCGTGCTGGCCGGCTGGTCTTGGCTGGATTTCAAATCCGAGCAAGCCGAACTCTTCCAGATCAGCCTGATACGTGCGAACAAGCTTGATAACGCTTGCGTGATCGACGCTGCAGCCAGAAGCAATTGCCAGGGTCGTAGTGACGGCCTCGCCATCTATAAGGGTGACGATTTCAGTACGCGACACGTTTTGCGAATTCTGAAAACGTGTCGCGACATGGATCGGGGTATTGCTTGAAATGGGCTGGCTCTGCATAATCGGGTCTCTCTAGTTTTGCGAATCAGCCGACCTCTCCGTCGGCTTTTTTGTGTCTGGAATTTGAGTACTGGATGAATCAACAGCGACTTCGGGTTTCTATCCGCGGAGGCCGGCAGGGCCGATACTGGCTACATGGATCGGCGGACAGGGTTTCGCTTCAGGCGGCCATCTCAGCCCAGGGGAATGACGGGCAAAGTTCCTCCCTCTTCACCTCGCCATTTGTGAACGTCTCAATCTGAATTGCTCTTGCTGCCGGAACCGGTCGATCTCCTGAACACCACTGGCTAACAGTTGGAGTTCGAACATCAAGACGGCTGGCTAGCGCTGTTTGGCTGCCCAAAATACCGGCTGCCTTTCGAACCGCTTCTGCTGGTGTCATGGGGGTTTCTCCGTTTTGTCATGCGCAAAATATAAGGCATTAGCTAATCTATAACAAGCCATTGCCTACTCGGCTAATGGATAGGCTTAATTAGGCAATGCTTACAGGATCGGAATTAGGCGCAGCCATCGAGCAAGCTCGGGTCGCCAAAGGCGTTACAAAGAAGAAGCTCGCCGAAGATTTCGGCGTGGCGGGCCCGTCTGTCCAAGGCTGGGTAAAGACGGGGCGAATCGACAAATCAAAGCTCATGGAGCTGATCGAGTATTTCTCGGACGTTGTGAAGCCGGCTCACTGGGGCTTGAGCGATCGCATGGGCGATATTCTTACGACCCCCGGGGCTGAGCTCGAGCCGAAACCCAAAGCGCGAGTCGATATTCACTTGTCCGACATCAGGCCATGGGACGAAAAAACGCCCCTTGGCGATGACGAAGTTGAGGTCCCGTTTTTGCGTGAGGTCGAACTATCTGCCGGATCGGGCCGCTTCGCTATCGAAGAGGACGGGGGCGAGAGCTTGCGCTTTCGAAAGAAGAATCTGCGCGAGAATAACGTTCAGTTTGACAAGGCCAAATGCGTGACCGTCCGGGGAAACAGCATGCTGCCGGTGCTTCGCGACGGCGCAACTGTTGGCGTCAACCTCGGCAAAACCGGATTGAGCGACGTAATCGACGGCGATTTGTATGCGCTCAACCATAATGGCCAGCTGAGGGTTAAGCAGCTGTACCGCCTTCCGGCAGGTCTTCGGCTGCGCAGCTTTAACCGCGACGACCATCCCGACGAGGACTACACCTTCCAGCAAATGCAGGATGAGCAAATGCACATCCTTGGGCATGTGTTCTGGTGGGCGATGTACGCCAGGTAGCCGACCCGGGAAAGCAAGAGATCTAGGATCTTGATCTACTTATTTTGGTCTTGGACCGCATAGCACAGGGAAGTCAGGTACATGCCTGAAATCATCAATGCCATTGAGATAGTGCGACAAAGCCATCAAGGCTACTCAATAAAGCCCTTTATCGTTCGTGCCGATGATGGGCATTCTTATTTTGTGAAAGGCCTAGCGAAATCCGGCGGCCCTGCCCTCATTTCAGAGGTTCTCGGCGCCGAGCTTGGCAGAAGCCTTGAGCTCCCAATTCCAACATGGCGACTTATGCATGTGCCTCCCGAGCTCATTGCCTTCAGCGCTATACCCAATGTTGGAGACCTAGGTGGAGGACTTGCGTTCGCATCCAGGGCGGTAGAAAACGCCTCCGACTTCACTCTGAGCAACATAAACACCACCTCGGCCGAACTGAAGCGAAGAGTTCTACTCTTCGATTGGTGGGTTCGGAACGAGGATCGCTGCCTGGGCCCCATGGGCGGAAACGTGAATCTAATCCTAGATGCTCAGGGCTCGCTGAACGTCATAGATCACAACCTGGCGTTTGACAGAACCTTCAATTGCGATGACTTTATAGAAAGCCATGTATTCCGAGATAGTCGTGCGGGTTTCAGGGATTACGTCACCCGTCAGGAATACTCGCAAATGCTTAACGGGGGGGTCTTGAACTGGGGTACGATCACTGCCCTTTTGCCAGATGACTGGATCTACCGAGACAGCGACCACATTGACGAGACCGAGCCTACATTGGCTGACCGTCTAGAAATTCTAGAAGTGTTCAGGGAAGAGCGGTTCTGGGGACCCCTATGAAATACATCTGCAACTACTCAATTCTCAGGTTCTTGCCTTACCCTGAAACAGGTGAGTTCGTAAATATTGGTATCGTGTTGATCGCCAATAATGGCGACTTTCGCTTCAAAATCGAGCAGAAACGGCAACGCGTTACAAATTTCTTCCCAAGCCTCGACTCTAAGATTTTTCAGAGGGCTCGCCGCGAGATGAACGCAGAGCTTGCAAGGCTCAGCGGATTTTTCACACAAAATCGTGGCGACCTTGGAGCTTTGTTAAACACTTTCAAGCATCTCATCCATCCGCGAGAAACGATGATGCGATTCAGCGATCCAGGAACGATGGCAACTGATAATGCTGACGTTGCGCTGAAGGCTTTGTTTGACCACTACGTCAATCATAGCTTCGCTACCAAGGAGTATCAGGAAACAGCTCTTGAGAAGCAGCTTGGCAAGCTTTTGGCAGACTCCCATCTGCGGCAGCGCTACAGCGAAAGGAAATTAGGTACCTCCGATTACCCAGTAAAATTTCCATTTGTACTCTGCGAGGGGCAGATGCCAGTCCAGGCTATCAAGCCAATCCATCTAGGCCACGATGAGCCTTCAAAAATCTTGGAGCATGGCGATGCATGGATTTCCAAAGTTAGACGGCTGAATGGAGCGCATCAGCTCGCAGAGGACACCTTGTTCGTTGCGGGACCGCCAGAATCTGGAAAACCAAAATTGCTGAAGGCTTACAGAGAAATATCTGAAGAGCTTCAGTCCTTTGAGGGGGTCCGCGTAATCAGCTATGCCGAAGATAGAGGCGAGCTTTTGAAGCAGATAAAGCAAGGTATACCTACAACACTGCAGTAAAAAAAGCCCGGCCCAGCGCCGGGCTTTTCGTATCCGCCCTCCCCGGCTAATCTGTCTAGAACGCCCAGAGGATCGATCTATGGTTTCTGACAAACTCACCCTGTCGCTGCTTTCTCGAATGGCAGATGTCCAACTGGCACTGGCCACGGGCATGAAGGGGGTTACCCCTACGACTCAGGCATACCCTGAGCAAGCATTGCTACGCATTTCTCACGCCCTTGAGATTGTGGAGGCTGCAGTAGTCGATATCGAGCAGATCCGCGCAGCAAGCAATTCAAGCGCTTATACCAAGCTGCACTGAGTCCGATCGGGCGCTATCACCCCTTCCAGGCCCGTCGAATGAGGGCCTTTTGTTGCCCGCTTATCCTCCCTTGCTTGCCAATCGCCAGGCCATCCATATACTGGATATTCAACCAGTATATGCGAGCACACCCCATGGCCAAGAAAGCCGCCGCACCAAAACTACCCTCCTCCTACGAGCTGCTCGGCACTCGCATTCAGAAGATCATCAACTCAACTGGCGCGCAAACCTCGAAGCGAGCGGTCATCTACAAAGCTCCAGATGAATCGCCGGATGATTGGGTGCAACTGCTCGAGGATATCGCCGAGGCGGACAACGTGACCGTGGCGCACCAGGATGATGGTGGAGTGCAGATTTCTTGGGTTGTACCCAAGGAAGACTGACCGAAACTGAATAGACGAAGCCCGCCGAGCGCGGGCTTTTTCATGCCCTCAAGAAAATAATTAGGCATTACCTATTTACAACTAATTAGCCAATGCCTAATATAAGTCCCAAGCCAACTAATCACCGGCCCAGCAGCGAAAGCCGCGACCGCTCTTTAACAACCTGCGCCATACACGATTACCCGGCGATTCGTTGGGAGGTCAGCCCCGGCCACACCTGTGGGGCGAGAGAAAGTCAGGTGAACAAAATTGCGCTGCCACTACTGGCGACCGGCGACAGACAGGCACGAAAGCCTGCCCACGATGGGATACCCCATACGGCTGTCGAGGTGTTGACCGAACTGGCGAATGACCCGGTAAGCGGCGCGAGACAGATTCAAAATTAGCGCTCTGAGCCTCGGCTATGAGGAGCGCCGGACCTCATGCGGTGTGCCTACTTAAACAGGCGCCAGGGACTGTACGTCGCATGTTGTAAGCACCAATGACCACCTGGCAACGCTGATCAAGCTGGGTGAACAGGAAGTCCCGACGCCAGACCAAAGACGCGCCGGACCTGCAATCAGTAGCGGGGAAAGGCAAAACATCGCTGACGCAATAACCCCGGTCTGACGCCAGTAGCGTGACCGGGCGTTTTACGAACAGTTTCACCACTACACCTGGCCTGCCGGGTGCAGCGGGAAACCAACCGGGAGTCACTACGATGGAAGCGACAATCATCAACGGCGCATGGAAGGGTCACCTCGGTCGCGGCCTTGCACCGCGAGAGCTTCAGTTCCTTCTCTGGATTGCCCAGGGATTCACCTCGAAAGAGATCGCCCGAGAGGCAGGCATCGAGGCCGGCACCGTTAAAAAGCGCCTCACCAATGCGATGTTCAAGCTCGGCGTCACGCGGCGCACCGCCCTGGTGGCTGAGGCGATGAAGCGGCAGATCATCACGCCGATGTGCTTTGTCCTGGCGGCGCTGGTCGCCATTCACTCAATGCTCGATGACGAGTTGATGCGCCGTGATCGCCGCGTGCCTGATCGTCGTACAGCTCAAGTCCGGATGGTGCGGCGGGCCGAATGCCCTGCTCTGGCCGTATGACCGAAACACAGGTTTCACTGGCTGGCCTTGGTGACAGGGCCAGATGGGAAATCAACCGATCAAGCACGGAGCACCAAATGAGCGAACAAACACTTCAGCAGCTTCTGGCCGAGCGGGTCGCCACTTATGCTGCATCCGATCGACCGCGCGAGCTGATCGACGAAGGTATTGAAAAGATGTTCAAGTCCGTCGTCGAGGATGCATTCCGCTCCTACGGTGACTTCTCAGGCCAGATCAAAGAAGCGGTAAAGGCTGCCCTACCGGCGAACGTTTCCGACATGTTCGAGCTTCAGCGTTACAACTCGCTCATCGCCAACGCCCTGCGTCAGCGCTGGGAAGAGGCGGCCATGGGCTCGGTCATCTTGGAGCACGCCGACAAGAGCATCACCGAGCTTCTTTCTGCCGACGGACTACTTACCGGCGAGGTTTCGCTGAAATCCTTGCTCGATGAGTTCATCGATGAGCACAAAGAGCGGGCCGCCGAAGAGCGCTGGAGTTCACCAGAAATCCGATTCGAAGAAAGCAGCTCCTATTCGTCTGAGTTCCTCTACATCGCATTCGACCCTGAGCCGGAAGGCAGTCGAGATCGGCGCATTTATAGTTCCGGCGAGCGCGGTATTCATAGCCTGAAGCATTCGCTTCACGTTCATATCAAAGGTGAGCGCGAAACTGGTGATCGGTTCCGCGCGAAAGAACAGTTCGGTGAAGTGATGAGCGCCAAGCTCGATGACAACAAAGTGGCAATCAACATGCGAATTCGCACGAAGTGGGAACGCATGCTCGCGTCCCTTTACTTCGGCAACGCTATTCTGGTGATCGACTGCGATCCAGACGACTTCTCCTATGGATTCGATGACTGACCAACCAGCGCCACGTCAGCCTGACGAAAACTGCCCGATCCTCTCGACGAGAGCGCATCGGAGATCGCTCGCCCCTCTGTCGTGATAGCAGGGTGGCCACCTTGTCCCGAGCCAGAGCGGATTTTGTCGCGGCGTAGACGGGCAACACTCAAAGGGATTCGAGCGATCTCCGATGCGGACGAAACTGCGGCTTATAACCGCCCACCTGCATCAACCCAGGGAATCAACACGGCGGTGGAAGTCCGCGCCGGAGACGTAACCGGCAAGCTTTGGCTTTAAGATAACGGAGTTCTGTCCGTAACCACATTCCTGCTTCCACACTTGCACATGGGGATCATCGCTTCGGAGCGTTTACGATAAAACTCGTAGTCTTTTGCAGGGACGGTGTTAAAGCCTTCCCAGCGTTCCTCTGTCCTACCCCAATCGTCTGAACGCCAGATCTGTACACCTTCATGCCCACAATCGCTGCAGGTCGCTTTGTACCTGCGCTCATCCCAGCTCATTTTGATCTCCTTATCACCGAAAAACTCGCTGGAATATAGCAGCGATACAGCCCTACATCCCCTCCGACACCACCCGCATGCGACTTCCCACGGCGCCCTCCGGCTGCTAGCCGTGCAGCGAGCTCGCAGCCGAGTTTTGTTGGATCAACACCGCCACTTTGGAGCCGACCATGTCAGCACTACGCAAAGCTCAGTTTGAGTACGACGAACTTCTTCCGCCGTCAGTGAACGAAGATCATCGCGCGGAAACAGAGTGGCTTGAGCACTCCGCCGAGCAACTGGTATGTGGTTCCGATGTCACCTGGAAGCGTCGATCTGGCGCGGCTCGCGTGATTACTGCCGATCAATACGCCACGTACCTGCAAGGACATCTCAACCAGCGCCAGATTGATGGCTTGGACCAGCGAGATTCATTCGCACGCATCGTGCTTGCGTCCATCGTTGGCAGCCAGAGCGAAGCTCACACACATGCCGCCGACCTTCTCGGCGAGCAGCGACCGGTCGAAACCGTCGAAAAAATCGCAATGGCCATGCTCAGGCCCTACGCCGCCGACGCGGTTGCCGCCGAGCGAGAAGCGAGGGAAGACGAAGTGGATGGCGATCTGTGAGCCCTCACATCCTGATCGACCAAGCCCTTGATGGCGTCGCCGCCCCATCCGGCGCAGAGGACATCAGCCTGCTGGTCCAGGCACTGATTACGCGCCTCTTCACCGATGGCGCGATCACCACTGACGAGTTCAACCACTACTGCAAGCGGCTGCGGGAAATCTGCCAGCAGCGCAAGGAGGCATCATGACCACATCACCAGTAAAAACGCTGATCGACGAACAGCTCGAAGACGTCACAGCACACAACCTGCGCGAAGCCTATGGCTTGGCCGAACGGCGCGGGTTCTTCGGTGCCCCGCTTGAGCAGTACGCCGAGCCTGGTTATGGCGGTCGCGTCCTGCAGGTGCTGCGTTACCGAGTTGCTCAACTGGAGCGTGAGCAGTGAGCGGCCACGGCGCACATCTACGCGGTCAAAGCCTGGCCAAACGCTGCGCGAAGCTTCGACGTGAAGGCCTGCCACTGACTGAGGTCGCCCAGATCGCCGGCGTCACTCGAGAGCAGGTCGCGGCCAAGATCAAGCTGGGCGAGCGCCTTCTATCGCTCGTTGAGTCTGCATGACGACCTGCCACCTCATCTGGCGCAGCGTCGCAACCTCCCTTCACGGCTGGTCTGGCTGGCTTGCACTGATCACCCTGGCCGATCTGATCGCACCGAAGTAACTCGAATCCAATTTCACAGCGCCCCGCAAGGATGGCGCGGGAGACACTCATGTCTGCTCAAAGCGTGGCGCAAGTGGCGCACGAACAAACGCTACACATTCTTCCTCATGCTGCGACCAGCACCAGCGCACTGGTACTCGACGGCGACAGCCTCGACAAAATGATGCGCCTAGCTGATGTCATGGCCACCGGCCGCGCCACAGTGCCCAAGCACTTCAACGGAAACTCGGCTGACTGTCTCGCTGTGGTGATGCAGTCGATGCAATGGAAGATGAACCCGTTTGCGGTCGCGCAGAAAACGCACCTGGTGAATGGCGTGCTCGGTTACGAAGCTCAGTTGGTCAACGCGGTGATCACCACCTGCGCACCAGTGCTGGACCGTCTGCATTACGAGTGGTACGGCGCCTGGGAAAAGGTGATCGGTAAGTTCGACATCAAGACCAATACCGAAGGAAAGCAGTACCGCCAGCCAGGCTGGAAGTTGGAAGACGAAGAAGGCTTGGGCGTGAAGGTCTGGGCCACGTTCCGCGGCGAGGACGAGCCTCGCGTTCTGGAGCTGCTGCTGGCTCAGGCCCGCACTCGCAACAGCACGCTCTGGGCCGATGATCCCCGCCAACAGCTGGCCTACCTCGCCACCAAGCGCTGGTCCCGCCTCTATTGCCCCGACGTGATCCTTGGCGTGTACAGCCCCGATGAGCTCGAAGAGTCTGCGCCAATCATCCGTGATGTTTCTCCGACAAAGACTCGGGGCACCGCCGAGCTTCCCCCCTATCCCGAAGAAAAGCTCACCGAGAACCTGCCGAAATGGCAGATCGCGGTCGACGCCGGCAAGTCATCACCTGGCCACCTGATCGCAACCGTCAGCAGCAAATTCACCCTGAGTGAAGAACAGATCGAAAAGATCAACGCCCTCGCACCTATTGAAGGAGAGCAAGAATGAAAATCCATAACGTCGCTCAGGGCTCCGAAGCCTGGCATGCGCTCCGCGCCAACTACTTCACCGCCTCCGAAGCCCCGGCGATGATGGGCGCGTCGAAGCAGATGAAGCGTACCGAACTGCTCCACGCCAAGAAGACCGGCCTCGACCGCGACGTGTCGTGGTGGGTGCAGAAATACCTGTTCGACAAGGGCCATGAAGCCGAAGCAATGGCGCGGCCAATCTTGGAAGAACGAATAGGCGAAGACCTGTTCCCCGTTGTCGGTACCGAGGGTGACCTGCTCGCCTCGCTCGATGGTTGCACCATGCTCGGCGAGACATTGTTCGAACACAAAATGTGGAACGAACAGCTCGCCGCTGATGTGCTGGCCGGTACCCTCGACCCGCACTATTACTGGCAGCTCGAACAGCAACTGCTGGTGAGCGGCGCGGAGAAAGTGATCTTCGTTTGTTCCGATGGCACCGAGGACAATTTCGTATCGATGGAATACACGCCGATACCGGGTCGCGCCGCGACACTCGTTGCCGGGTGGAAGCAGTTCCAAGCCGACCTGCTCGACTTCACACCTGCCGAGGTTCTGCCTGAGGCCGTCGGCAAGACACCTGAAAGCCTTCCCGCACTGCGCATCGAAGTCACCGGCATGGTCACCGCCAGCAATCTGGAGCAGTTCAAGGCTCACTCGTTGGCAGTCTTTGCGGCGATCAACACCGAATTGGAAACCGACCAGCACTTCGCCGATGCCGAGAAGACGGTCAAGTGGTGCGGTGATGTTGAAGAGCGCCTGGCTGCGGCCAAGCAACACGCACTGAGCCAAACCGAAAGCATCGACGCCCTCTTCCGCACCATCGACGAGATCAGCGCCGAGGCACGCACCAAGCGCCTGATGCTCGACAAGCTGGTCAAGGCTCGAAAGGTCAGCATCCGCGAAGACATCATCATGGGTGCGGCCAAGGCACTACAAATCCACATCGACCAGATCAACGCGTCACTGGGCGGTAAGGCTCGCATGCCTGCGGTGACGGCAGACTTCGCCGGCGCCATCAAAGGCAAGAAGAGCATCAGCAGCCTGCGCGATGCCGCCGACTCAGAGCTGGCCCGGGCGAAGATCGCTGCCAGCCAGACCGGCGACAGCATCCGCGTCAACTTGGCCAGCTATGACGAACTCGCCGCAAGCCACACATTCTTGTTTAACGACCTCCAGCAGCTGGTGCTTAAGGCCAATGACGACCTGGTCGCGCTGATCAAGGTGCGGATCTCGGAGCATCAGAAAGCCGAAGAAGTGAAGGCTGAAGCTCAACGGGAGCGGATTCGGAAGGAAGAGCTGCAGCGGATCGAAGACGAAGCGAAAGCAAAGGCTGTCATCGAGCCGGCACCTGCACAACCAGCACCGACCGCCTCCTCGATGAGAGCCGCTCCAGCGGTTGCTGCAATTGCGAAGCCCGCAGTGGCCACAGCAAAGCCGGTGACCTACCGAGCGGAAGTCACGGACCTTGAAGCGCTGGTGCACGCGGTTGCCGGTGGCCTCGCACCGCTCAGCGTGCTGACCGTGAAATGGGAAGCGTTGGATGCTCTGGTTGCACAGCAAGGTTCACTGTTCAGCATGGCCGGCGTAACCCTGGTGAACGCAGCGGCATGAGCAAGATCAAGCGAGTAGTAAATCAAAGACGCCGGCAGCCTTGGCTGGGCCTGCCGGCCAGCGGAATTGAAGAGGTAGACCATGGCCAAGAGTGGGAAGGAGCGATCGGCCAAGACGGCACTGAAGCGGGTGGCGAAGCTCGAGGTGGAGCTACGCCACAAAGTGCGCCACGGCATCACGGAGATGCTGGCCGATCTGATGCGCTGGAACGAAATCGAGGAAGCTGGCGAGGTGTTGCAACTGCTGATCTTGAATGCTGACCCGGTTGCGGCTCTATCGCAGGCAGCAGTAGAGCTTTCGTCGACACCACCTGGATTGATCCGACATCACGTCAGGCCTGGTGCTCTCGATCAGCTGAATGAGATTGCCAAGAGCCTGCACGGGGCCAGCCACAAGCATGCGATTGAGCTGCTGATTCTGTGTGCGCATGCGGCCGGACCCGAAGGCTCCACCGAGTATCTATGCATTCCGCGACACGAAATCGTGTTTAGCGAAAACGTGTCGCGCATTTTTTTTGAATGAAAGCCTGCGCGAATTACGCAAAGACCCGGGCGACGAGCACTTCCCTCCGAACTGATGTCTTACCTCACACTGATGAGCTGCATAGCCCGCCTTTACTTAACTGGTGGGACGGGTGATGGGTCTGATGGCAGCTTGTATACATACCTGGGGTAGTAAAGACATTCCGCTTTGGCAGCAATGGCGGCCTCATACCTGGCCTTGGGACCGTTTGGCTCTATCATAGCCACGATCATTTTTTCCTTCACGCTTGCACTAATACTGTTCATGACTTGAGCATCAGCTGCTCCACTAAATCCCGCTTCATCAATGGTTCTCGTGGCCATGTTAGCTGCGCCGCCCATCCCGCTGAAGGCCGCGATCCATGGCGCATTAGCTGCTGCATTTGCACTAATCAGAGCTGGAGCCACCACGGCGCCAGCTACGAGTCCACCAAGAGATATCCATAAGTTTTTTTTCGATCTTTTCTCGGCTAGGGCGCTTCTCGAACCTAATACCTCGCTGCATACCAAGTTCGCATCATCAATTGCAGCCTGAATGACTGGCTCTGCAATCGCATTATCCGCTCGGCCTGTTTGAGTTTGCGAAACGGCTAATAACTGTTTTTCGCTAAGTGGTGATGTACCGCATCCAGCGAAAACAAAGAAAGCAAGCGCGAAAATAATTTTTTTGATCATGCGTCGAGTCCATTCGCTGAGATTGAACAGAGTTTGTTCAAACACAGTGGTAGCACAACGAAATTAAATTGCCATAACACAGCACATTTTTTGGCTTCGTCGCGGGCCATCTGCGCATAGATAACACTCAGCCTCTTTTCGCATCAGGTCACGGAGGGCGGCGCCCGACTGGAGACAACCCATGAGCTATAACTGCGCATACGTCCGGCAGCACTATCAGGTGCCTGCCGAAGTCGGTCGCCGTGTCATCGCCTACGGAAAACCCGGTGTCATCCTCGCTGATCGCGACCACTACATCGGCGTAGTTCTGGACGAAGACCCGAAGAAGCGTATCCGGAACCACCACCCAACCCACGAAATGCAGTACGGCGAAATGGCCGATACCCTGCCGCTCAAGGAGTGGAAAGTCATCCCTCCATGGGTCGATTGGTTCGATGTTGAGCATTACATCGGCGACGCCCGCCACTGGGTGAAGACAGTCTGGGCAGCCACGCGCAGTCAAGCCAAGTACAAGGCCTACGAAGACCTGCAAGACAACTGCTATAGCTCGAAGGCCATGTGCTACTTCAAAGCCAGGCGTGCCTAACCGCCCTCACTTATTGCGCTGAATTGTCTGTGAATAGGTCAATCGACTGCCCGTAGGTAGCAAACTCAATTATCTGCCGCAAGCAAATAATCACCTCCAGTTTCTGCTTGTCGTCGGGAATTCCTATTCGCTTCAGCATCGCTCTGGCGTCTTCCTCGATCGCCGCGAGTGCATCGATGTCGCTTTGCAATCTCATGTCAGTCTCCCGTCAGGCTGCATCGAGCATAAACCAATAGCCCACTTCAACGAATCACGCCAGCCGGCGAGGCAGGCGCCTGACTGGAAATCACTTATGACCCCTTCCCTCCAGATACTGGTTGGCGACTGCCTGAAGCTGATGCGGCAGATACCTGACAACTCGGTCGACAGCGTCGTGACCGATCCACCCTACGGTATTCGGTTCATGGGCAAGAGCTGGGATGGCCAGGATATCGAAGACCGCGCCGCCTACCGGGCCAGCATGCCGTCACATGCTTCAGCGTGCGGCCCGAATGGCGGACATCGCTCAGTTGCGGCCGAGGCTGGCAAGTACGATCTGACGCCCAACGGCATGCGCGCCTTCCAGTCCTTCACCCTAGAGTGGGCAACGGAGGCGCTTCGGGTACTTAAGCCCGGCGGACACCTGCTGTCGTTCGCCGCAGCTCGCACCTACCACCATATGGCGGTGGGTATCGAAATGGCGGGATTCGAGATTCGCGACCAGATCATGTGGGTGTTCGGTTCAGGCTTTCCCAAGTCGCACAACCTCAAGGGTGACCACAAAGGCTGGGGCACCGCTCTCAAACCGGCGCATGAACCAATCTGCATGGCCCGCAAGCCGCTGACAGGTACGGTTGCGGCCAATGCTCTGGAACATGGCACCGGACCAATCAACGTAGACGCCTGTCGCATTCACGGGCCGGATGCCGCCGGCGGCCAATACACCCAGAAGCGGATGGCACCAGGACACAACGTCAATGAAACTGGCAAATGGAAGCAGGACGTGGAATTCACCGGCGAGCGAAAGGCCGGGCGCTGGCCAGCCAATCTGATTCACGACGGAAGCGACTGTGTGGTTGCGATGTTTCCGACGGAGGCCGGCGCCAGCGCACCAGTGCGCGGTAACGAAGCCAGCGCGGCGAGTACTGGCGAGATCACTGGCAAGCGCGATCGAGTGGCTGGGGCATTTCACGGCGACACCGGCAGCGCCGCCCGCTTCTTCTACTGCGCCAAGACGAGCCGCGCCGATCGGCACGAAGGCCTGATCAACCCAGGTCCCCAATTCAAACGCGGCAACACGTTACGTAAAGTTGAGAACGCTGCCACCACCGGCAACACGCACCCAACGGTGAAGCCCACCGACCTGATGGCCTACTTGCTTCGTTTGATCACTCCGGCGGGCGGCACCGCGCTCGATCCGTTCATGGGCTCAGGCAGCACCGGTAAAGCAGCAATGCGCGAGGGCTTCAAGTTCATCGGCTGCGAGATCGACGAACAGTACGTGGCGATCGCCCGGGCGCGTATTCAGCACGAGCTCGACAAACAAAACGTGCCCCCTCGATGGGTCGACAACCAACTATCCCTGTTCACTTCAAAGGAAGGTGCGTTATGAGCACATTTGCAGTGTTTGGCATGACCCGCGCTGTCGCCATGGCCGAGGCCAAGAAGCGCACCAAAGGCACCCGCAAGAATCTTCAGGCGCCAGGCGGCGTCGAGCAAATCCCTCTGCCTGAGTGGTTGGCCATGGTCGAGAGGAAGACCGAGCAGATCATGGGGGGGGTACGGTTCGCCAGCTCTCGCCGCTGTTCGACGCACCTCAGTACGCCGAACAGTTCATTGAACTGGCCCGCAAGACGCTTCAGTGCCGTGACTTGCGGATCAGGTTCAAGGCAGTCCTGACGGACGCCAAAGGCAAGCCAATCATCAACCCGAAGACGAAGGCGCCGAAGGTTGGGTTTACGGAGTGGCCGCCGAAGCAAGAGTCTCAAGCGGCGGCCTGACCCGCCCCACTTATTGCGCTGATTCTCTTTTACTGGAGTCAAGCATGCTGATAGTGAGTCCGGCCATTTCCCAATAATGATTAAGTAGAGTTATGTTTTTTTGCGCGGTTCCACTTAACGGGTCCCAGTTAGGAAGCCGCTTGCAAACATCAAGAGCAAAATCAGAGGCAACTTTTAACTCGTTCAGCATGTACACCTGCCCTGCATCCAGCTCCATAATGTCAATCGATTTCAATGCCTCGATATGCGGCGGCCATTTCAGATTCCAGCCTATTTCTAAATAAGGATTAATGGTATTAGCTCCAAAATCCTCTACGGCATTGAAGATAGTACTGTGAAGAAGTCTTAGTTGCTCCTGTTGGTTTTTCGCCAACAAAAGCAGAATGCTTTTTATTCTTTCAGACTTTTGTTTTTCAGCGAGAACCTTCTCAGCATTTTGCTTTTCGGCTTGGCGATTGCTGATTTGAAATGCTCCCCAAATCGCAGCGATTGAGCCAACGGCCTGAACCCAGCTTGCCAGCTCGCTGCTGGTGAGTTTCAGAAGAGCGATACAGAAAATCGCGGCCAAGGCCAAAACAAAATTTTGCACTGACATCCAAGGCTTCAGCAGTTCCTTCCCGCGATCGTTCAGCATCCCTTTACCCACCTTGAAGTTTGACCGGCAAATATATCCGGCGAGGCCCCCTTATGTCCGCACAACAGAAGAAACCCCAGTTCATCCATGGCCAGCCAAGCATGGGCCTACCATTCCAGAAAGAACTGGTAGTGGATCTGTTCGCCGGCGGTGGCGGCGCCAGCACCGGCATCGCCCGGGCGTATCGGGAGCCGGATGTGGCGGTAAACCACAACCCGATCGCCTTGGCCGTGCACCGTGCCAACCACCCAGAAACAGCCCACTACGTCGCCGACGTGTTCGAAGTTGATCCTGTCCACGCCACAGGCGGGCAGCCGGTGGGCATCCTCTGGGCGTCCCCAGACTGCCGCCACCACAGCAAGGCCAAGGGCGGCGCGCCACGCGATCGCGGTGTACGCGGTCTGGCGTGGGTGGTCGTCCGCTGGGCTCACGCAACCCGACCACGCCTGATGTTCCTGGAGAACGTCGAAGAGTTCTGCGACTGGGGGCCGATCGATGAGGAAGGCCAGCCAATCAAGGCTGAGCGCGGCCGGACCTTCAAGTCATTCATTGCCGCGCTCAGTACCGGCTTGGCGGCCGACCATCCGGATATGCCGGAAGTCATGCAATCGATCGGTGAGTTCGTACCAGTGGAAGCGCTGGTGCGCGGCCTCGGCTACAACGTCGAGTGGCGAGAGCGCATCGCGGCCAATGCCGGGGCGCCGACGATCCGCAAGCGCTTGTACCTGGTGGCGCGCAGTGACGGCAAACCAATCGTCTGGCCCGCGGCGAAGCGCCACAAAGTTCCGACGGGCAAACAGCAGCCTTGGCGCACAGCTGCGGAGTGCATCGACTGGAACAACCTGGGCCGCACGATCTTCCGCGACAAGCCAATGGCGGTGAACACAATGCGTCGGGTGGCCAAGGGCTGCTGGCGGCATGTGCTGACCAGCCTGAAGCCGTTCATTGTCCCGATGCGCGGCACCTCAGCGGCTCACACCAGCACCCACGGTACGGACGAATCACTTTCAACGATCAGCGCTGGCGGCACGCACCACGCATTGGTGCAACCTGTTGCCGCGCCACTCCTCACCGAGTGCGCCAACGGCTCAGCGCAGCGCAACTTCAGCGCGGTCGAGCCGCTGCGCACGCAGGTTGCCCAGGTCAAGGGCGGCCACTTCGCGCTGGCGGCCTGTCACCTGACCCACCTCACGCACCACGGAGAGCGCAGCGGGTATTCTCCAGATGACTCTTTTCGCACGGTCACCGGCGCCAACCGCGGCGAGCAAGCCCTTGTTGCTGCGAACATGGTCACCTTGCGGAAAGGATCGGTTGGCGCCGACGTTGCCAACCCACTTGGCGTGGTAGCCACCAGCACCGGCCATCACGCAGTTTCGGCGGCGTTCTTCGAGCAGGCTAACGGTGGTTTCTACGACGGGGACGGGCGCGCGGCCGACTCGCCGCTCTCGACCATCTGCCAGTCCGGCGCCAACCAGCGGCTGGCGAACGCCTACCTGGTGAAGTACTACGGCAACGAGAAGGACGGTATTTCGCTCACCGAGCCAATGCACACGCTACCAACAAAAGACCGGGTGGCGTTGGTTGAGGTCATACAGGTGCCGAACACGCTGACGCCGGAGCAACTGGAAGGTGCCCGCCGCTGTGCTGCATTCATGCACGAACACCTGCCGGAGCACTTCAAAGACCCGGCCGAGATGGTCATGGTCGGCGGCTATGTGCTGGTGGACATAACCCTGCGCATGCTCCAACCGCCAGAGCTGAAGGCCGCGCAGGGCTTCGACAAGGACTACATCATTGATCGTGGGCTGTTCGTCGACCCGGTTACCGGTGCCGAGGAATGGCGCGACATCAACAAAACGGATCAGGTTCGGCTGATCGGAAACAGCGTGTGCCCAGACGAGGCGGAAGCCCTTGTTGCAGCAAATGCCGCCGACATCATCGAGCTTTACCAGCGCCTGGCGGCCTGACCCACCCTCACCTATTGCACTGAGCTGAATCCGATTGACAGTTCATCCCCAAAGCCCCAAACGGCAGTTCCGATTATGACCAGTGCGGTTGAGAGCTTCACGAAGCGCGAAATCTGAGATCCGTACTTACTCCTCGCTATACCGAATGAGTTCCCAGCAAAAGACTCATCATTGAAAACGTCGGCCATATCTCTGGCTTTCAAGCCAGCCAAAAACGACAAACCGGACATGATCGCCCCACTTCTAGCTATCCACATACTTGGCTTATCAAACCCGTAGCAAAGCGCAATTGCGGTAATTGGTGCGGCGATTGCCAGCGACGCATAAATGATGAAGGGCGTCCTTGAGCGGAGCACCGCCTTTTCGTAAGGGCACGACTCAATCTTTTCCATAACCACCCCGCATTCGCTCTATTTGAGCAGAACAAATACCCCACCTCGCCGGATCGTGCCAGCCCAGGTCATGTAGATAACCGTTACCCACCCCTTTCCATCGCCACTCTCCACCGCCCGAGCATGACTCGGCATAGGACGCCCCATGCCCGCAGAAAACAAACCGGCCGAGCCTGAGTTTGATCTCAGCACCTCGGAAGGCGGACGCGGTTACATCGCCAATTTGTTCAAGACCCGACTTAAGCGTCACGACTTCACCCGGTACATCAACGAGCGCCTGGCCGCTGACTTCGCCTGCACCTTGTCGCGGCACCTCGAATATTCCAAGTCCCGCGAGAACAGATTGCAACAACGAGTCGATGCGCTGGAGGCGGAGAAGACGACCAGCTGGGAACGGACACGCGCGGCGATCCGCAAACACGCGCTCGACGACGCTGCGACCGTCTGTACCCGCCTGGCGTACGACGAGTACTACCCCGGTAACACCCGCTTCCGCTACCACGTTCCGAAGAAGTGCGCCCAGCGCGGCGATCTATTCATCAAAGCCGCAAACGCGATCCTTGAAACTGATGCCGAAGCGACGCCGTGAAGCGGTTCCTGCGCCGAAAGCTCGAAGCCTGGCTGATCCGACTGGCGATCATCATCCTCAAGGGCCGCAACGTCGCCCGCTCCATGGTCGTCTCACGCCGCGACAACAACGTAATGTGGGGCATGGCCGAGCAGCTCGAAGACATCGCCAAGCGCATCAGTAAAAACTACCCGTAACTCCCTCCCCCTTCAAAGTCAGCCGCTATAGCGGCAAGGACGAGTGTGCCCATGGAAAAGATAAAGGCTGGACCGGATCATTACCGCTTTGTCGATGAAATCGGCCCTGACGGCCTCGAAGTGCATTGCATCACCTACACGGTGATCGGTGAAACGGCGCAGTGCTGGTATGTAGCCGATGAATACACCGTCAACATGATTAACGGTTACCAGCACAGTTGGACGGCGGACGCCGTAAAGAAGCGCCGCAAGCGCGTGCTCAAGGAAACCAATGCGCATAGCAAGCGATTTGCCTACCCGGACAAGGTCCACGCCCTGCGCTCCTACAAATTGCGCAAATCGCGCCAGCTCGGGCATGCCGAGCTTACCCTGGAGCGCGCCCGTGCGGCGCTGGGTTACTTCGGTGACTTGTCGATGATGAATGAGGCGCCCGTCGCCGAAAAGCTGATCATCCCCAACGAGCACATCCAAGGCATGGGCTGGGGGGATTACTGATGATCCTGCTCACACAGCGCCAGCCCTCGCCTACATGGCCTGGCTCATCTACACGGGGCCACGGTGAGGCTCGCCCCGCCAGCTGCGTCAGGAAGGGGGCTGATTGGTTTGCAGTTGGTGAGGCGAACAAATAGACACTAGCTCACCTGCCCAACTTTCCTCACACCCTTCATCAGATACCCATAACCCACCTACCAGCCTGCCGGTGAACGGCGGGCGAGGAATCCTCATGACCAAAGAAAACGTGTACGACGAGCAAATCAGTCCGCTGGTTCGCCAGATCATCGACATCTGCCGAGAGCATGAAATTGCCCTGCTGCTTTCAGCTCAGCTTGAGGACGAGGATGAACGGGAGCTGTTCTGCACCACCATCCTGCCCGGCACGGATGAGGTGTCGTGCGAGAAGTTTGTCCAGGCGCTGAACATCATCAGGCCGCCTAGCCGTTCTGCAATGCACATCACCACCACTCATGCGGATGGCAGCCAGACCCTGACCGCAATCATCTGACCCCCTCCCCACCTTCTGCCACCACGCGCGGCATGGAGCACAGCATGCAATCCGAAATCCTATCGGACGAAGAACTGGCCGACATCACCGGCTACAAGGCCAGAGCCTATCAGCGGCGCTGGCTCGATGACCGCAAGTGGCTCTATGTCGAGAGCCGAGGCAAGCGCCCGCTGGTGGGACGGCAGTACGCCCGCATGAAGCTGGGCATGGTGACACCGACCATCCACGATCCCAACCCGCCGCCGGCCGCGCCCGCATGGACGCCCGACTTCTCACGAGTGAACTGATATGCGACCCCGCAAGGCCGAAACACGCAATTTGCCGCCCCGGATGTACCAGTGGACGCGACCACGGAAAAGCGGAAAGGATTGGATTGCCTATTACTACCTGGACATGGCCGGAAAGGCGATCCCGCTGGGCAAAGACCTGGACCTGGCCAGGATCAAATGGGCGGAACTCGAAGCCAAGGAAAAGCCGCTCGACCTGCGCACCATGAAAGGCATATTCGACAGGTACATCCGCGATATCGTCTCCAAGAAAGCGCCACGCACCCAGAAGGACAATCTGTCGGAGATCAAGCAACTGCGCCCGATGTTCGACAGCGCCCCCATTGACTCGATCACCCCGGCAACGATTGCCGGTTATCGGGATGCACGGACGGCCAAAGTTCGGGCAAATCGCGAGATCGCCACCCTCTCCCACATTTTCAATATCGCCCGAGAATGGGGGCTGACGACCAAGGAGAATCCCTGCCAGGGTGTCCGCAAAAACAAGGAAAAGCCGCGGGACTACTACGCGAATGATGTGGTTTGGGGCGCAGTTTACAAGAAGGCAGCTCAAGAGCTGAAAGACGCGATGGACCTGGCTTACCTGACGGGTCAAAGGCCGGCAGATGTTCTGGTCATGCGGAAGGACGACATCGAGGGGGAATACTTGGGAGTGCAGCAGAACAAGACGCACAAAAAGCTTCGAATCCAGATGACTACCGGCGGCGAGGCAAACAGCCTGGGTCTATTGATCGCAAAAATGGCAGAGCGCAATGCTCAGCACATTTGCAGCTATCTGATTGTCAGTGCGCGCGGCAAGCGCATGACTGCGAAGATGCTTCGTGACAGATGGGACAAGGCTCGGGAAAAAGCCAAGAAAGAGGCGGATGAAGTGGGTGACACGCTACTGGCTGAAAAAATCGGCAGCTTCCAGTTTCGTGACATCAGGCCAAAAGCCGCGTCAGAAATCCTTGACGTGGGTGATGCGAGCCTGCTCCTCGGGCATACAAAGGGCGAMATCACGGAGCGGGTTTACCGACGCATCGGCGCCATTGCTAAGCCGTCAAAATAGCCCGAAAACGCGTTACAAAACTCAAAATTGGCCCCTTGTAGAGCGCGGCCTACAGGGGGGCTGAAAAACAAACGTAATGTAACGAAAAAGAGCTACAGGCCACGGTTTCAGCGGCTTTAAATATCGGTCTTGAAAACCGTCGACTGTAACAGGTCCATGAGTTCGAATCCCATCGCCTCCGCCATCTTATGTACGACAAAGCCCTGATTATTCAGGGCTTTGTCGTTTCTGGGGTTTGAAAATCTGCGCTGCTTTTGGGGGGCGTTACAAAACTATTTGGCATCGGCTGGAGTGACTGTCAAATGAAGGTTTCTATCCTCACGGTCATCGCCCTCTATTGCATTGGCACCAGCGCAGCGTTTGCTGATGGCTCGCGGGCAACAAGCAACAGACACGGGCCGGCAGGCATCGCGGTCGGTGAGCCCTTGACCTTGGTCAGCTATGCAATGGCTCAGGCGAAGCTGGGTGAGCCGGTCACTCTCGACGAGTTGTCGGGACTGCTCAACAAATTCCGCCGCTTCACCGGCCGCGCCGAAGGCCTGTCCATCAGCTCAGCTCAAGCGTGCTTCAGTCTGACCCACCCTCGCCTATTTCGAAGCAGACTTAAATGGCATCACGTAAGTAAAGAATCCTTTCAGGTCATCGCGCAGGCGTTCTGAAATTAGAGGGTCATCAAATATGCGGGGGTCAAAGTAGATGAGCCACGTGCCATCCGGCCTTAGCTCCGAGTCGGCAAAGTAGGCCCCCACTTCGTTCTCTGTAAGTCCTGTGGCGTCAGCAATTTCCTTGATCGTAGGCTTGCTATTCATCAGCGGCCTCCTTGATTCGGCGGCATGCCGAATCCTCAACAAATAGCCCACAACCCCGAATCACGCCACAGCCTTCCGTCACGGAGGGCGGCGCCTACGATTACGACCCTACGTGCGAAAGCTCTTCGTCAATGATTCGCTCAGCATTCTTCGCAGCGGTTGTCGCAAACTCGTAACAGATCCAGAAGTCCTGCTCCGTTACGGATACAGATCCCTGCAAGTTCTCCAGGCAGCGCGCTAATGCATGCTTTATCAAGCCACCATTTAGAGCATTGCGGGCTGCCTCTTCACCTTCAACCGCTCGAATGGCAGCTTCGATTTCTTCGATCTGCTTAATCTTCGCCACCAGCACGACCTTGGCGGACTCATCTCGCTCGATGATCTTGGTCCAAGAGTGATCAACTATCAGCGTTTTCATTAGTAGCTCCCCGTCTTCATGGCTTATGCCGGGTCATCAATCAATAGCCTACAAACTCACATCTCGCCATCGCATCCGATCTTGGAGGGTGGCGCCTACTGAAAGCTCGGCACGCTTTGCCAACATGTCGCGACCAGAAATCGTTGTGACTGAAGATTGGTTCGATGTTGAGTATTACATCGGCGACGCCCGCCACTGGGTGAAGACAGTCTGGGCAGCCACTCGCAGCCAAGCCAAGTACAAGGCTTACGAAGACCTGCAAGACAACGGCTGTAGCTCGAAGGCCATACGCTACACCGGCCCAAAGGATTAACTGGCCATGAACAGCGAAGGTGAGCCCCCCTGCATCTCAACCTGAGCGCCTATTACCCAATTCGGTGATCACCCGATTGAGTGGCGTTTGATGTGGGCACTCCAACCTTTCAGGGTATTCGTACCCTGGTGCTGCTGGTATTGGTGCTGGCGCCGATCAGGTCACCAACGTGTTCGACGATCACGGTCCATTCGTCGCAGGCGGCGTTATACCAGGCTTCGGCGAGTATCGCCTCGGACGCTGAAGCAGACTTCTGGAGCTTGGTGATGGTGTCCAGGAGTTCTCCCGCGAATGCCGTCCACCCGGTACGGAGCGAGTCGAGCGCGATGGCTATGCGGTTCATGTCGCCGAGCACCATGCCCGTGGATAACGTGAGGCCGTTCAAGGTGACAATCACCTGATCATCGGTGCTGAGTTCAGTCTGGTCACCTGCTATTGTCTGCTGATAGCCACTGATCTGCGTTTGCATCGAGGAGATCAGCGTTTGCGCCTCGGCGATCGACGCCACGCCAATGCCCGCCAGGATCAGCGACGCGCCTCCCGTGAAGGGTGTGAGCAGGACGCCGAAAATCGTCTCGATAATGCCACTGGTCCGTTTCGACTCTGCCTTGGATATCGCATCGCGGTCCGCCTGGATCTGCGTGTTCAGGGAAGCGATCTGCGCGTTGATGCTGGTGATCTGGGCCTGTAGCCGTTGCTCCTCAGCCTGCACCGCGCCGATGGTCGCTTGCATGTTCTGATGGGGGGTCTGCATGTTGACTTCGAAGGCCTTCAGCTTCGTCAGATAATCACCGCTTTGCGAGACAATCGACTGGATCGGCGGCTGCAACGCTTGTAGTGCGCTGACGAGCTGAGCCTGGGCGCTGTCGGAAGGGCTTTTTATCAGTGCAGCCAAAAGGGCCTGGATCTGCGGTGCACCGGCGGTAAAGGCATTGCCTGCCTGCTGGATCGTCTGGAGCACTTGCGAACTGAAGTAGAGGACACCGCTTTGCCGCCAGTCGAGGACAAGGTCCTCTGCCGCGCCGAGTTCGGCGTCGAGTTGCGGATACCAACTGGAGCTGACACCCGCGATCTGGGCCTCGACGACAGCCTGGCACGAAGCGTTGAGGAGCACGACGGCTGACATCGCCCCGTCGATCTGCGCATCCGCAGTCTTGGCACTTAATGGCATCAATAACTCCTTAATGAATGAGTACTGCGCGGCACATTGCCGCGCAGTATCTGTTCGATCACGCGGCCTGAGAGGTGATCTTGCCGTCCATGTCCATCTGGGCGGTGGGCATGTTGATCTGGGTACCCTGCAGTGTCGTGGCGAAATCAATGGCGAGCTGCCACTCGTTCGCCGCCGCATTCGTGAACGCCATTTCGAGCAACGTGCTGAGTGCTTTGTCGGCTTTGGTCAGATCGTTAATAACGCCCTGCAAATCGTCGTGGAACCCGGCCCAGCTCGTGCGGAAGTCAGAAAGTGAGCTCTCTGCCTGCACCATGTTGCCGACCGCCTGATTTGCCGATGTCGCAAGCCCCTGGAGCGCCACAATCTGTGCCTGATCGGAGGACTTTTCCACCTGGTCTGCCGCAATCTGTTGGAAGTCAGAGTTGATCTCACTCTGAAACTTCGACCACTCAACCGCACCGCCGACAATCCCGGCTACGGCAACAGCGCCTACCACGAGGCTCGCGCCACCGGAAACAGGAGCCAGCGCGAGCGCGACAACGCCCAGAAAGATGCCGACGCCGACGGCGATCTGCGCATCCATCATGTACTTGTTCAGTTGAGTGATCGTATCGTTGAGGTTCTGGATTGCCGTATTCATCGCATCGATATCGCTTTGAAGCGCGACCTCGGCGTTCTGGATACTGCTGGCGCCGCTCGACAGATTGTCGTGCGCCGTCTGCAACCGGTCTCCCCAGGCCTTCAATTGAGCACTGGTTGTATCGACCGTGGCCAGGATCTCCGTTATCTGGCCCAACAGGCCGCCAATCAGCTGTTGAACCTGCTTGACATACTGGTTGTCCGCCCCCGACGCATTCGGATTGGCCTGACAAATGCTCACTATCTCGGCCGTAATAGCCTGGTACGTCGTGCCATAGTCGAGCACAGCCTGTGGAACACTCGCCGTCACCGAGGGCGCGATATTGTCGACCCAATCGCGGGCCACAGTTTTGGCGTCGTCGAGGTGAGTGCTGAGGGCGTCGTACCATGACGGCTTCGGATCGGGAGCAGTGAAGGTTGTGTTAAGGACGCCATGACATGCCTGAGTAATCAGGATGAGCGACAGGAATCCCTTCTGGGTCTTGGACTGAAGTGCCGGCTGCGGGGTTGGGTCAGACATTTTTACTCTCCTTAGTGAACCGCTGATACAGATCGGGTCCGTGCTTGTTGGGGATTGAGTACCACGGGCCTCCCTGTAGCTGTCTTGAACGTCGTCAGGGATGCGGCGAAACCGGCGATTGTCTGCCAGTTCGCAGCGGCGGTAGAGAGTGTCAGCAGATCGAAATAACCGGCTGGGTCAGCGCCATCGTTCAGCGCATCGATTGCCTGCTGCACACCTTGTGCCTGGTCGCGCCACATTTGCGAGAGCTGCGGCACTACATCGTTTATCGACCTGAAGGAAAGTTGCAGGTTGTAAAGAAGCTGCAGGACCGACTTGGTCGCTGCGGCGGCCTGAGCGGCCTGGCTCGCTTCGATTTGAAGCTCGGCGATCTTCTGCAAGGTCGCCTGGACTTCTGCGGAGCCTTCGACAAGGTCGGCGAAGAACCGCCCGATCGTGATCGCAGACGTCAGGAAGGAAAGAAACGGAACGCCTTCAGCGCCGTCGACCGCGACATCGTAGACGATGCTCACGGACGTGGAGACGACGCCTTTGCCGTCGCTGATCGAGCCGCTCGTGATAGCGTCCCCGAGCGATCCGACCAAGTCCTCAAGTCGCGCGAGTTCGGCCGCGATCTTCACCATCTGCTGCTCTTCCGCGGCCAGAGACTCCCATCCCTGATCAATACTCGCCTCAAGGAGCGGCTGGATGTCCGAGAAAGTATCGAGCTGCTCTTTCAACGCAACCCCGGCCGCATCAGTTGCCACCGCTGCGGCCTGCAGTTGCGGTATCAGCACTTGGCCAAGCACCTGCACCCACTGCGACGCAGTGACGAGCTGGCCGTTCTTTTGCAGGCTGGCGATCGAAGCAAACGTCGCATTATAGGTAGCGAACTGATCCAGAATCGGCGCCCAGATCGAAGGTTTCGCCATGATCCAGCCACCACCCGCAGCCGCCAACATCGCCACCCGGTTTCGCACGGAAGCGAGCCAGTCAGGATCCTCCGTGAGCTTCCCGATGAAGATGGTACGGGTCGTGGCACAATAGTTGTCGATGCTCACGACCTCGTTCAGCGCCGCAACCAGTAACGTCTTTGCGAAGTTGACAGTAGGACTGAGCATCAGGCAGTAATCACAAGGAAGGGGTCAAAGGTTTTGGAAGTTCCGTCCATGGTCAGCACCACCGAATACTGCTGCTGGCTGCTGGTTCCCTGAGCCTCGACGCGCCCTTCCCAGTAAACACCGTTCGGGTTTTTGTACTGGCTCGGCACACACACCTTGTCTGTAATCATCTGGCCGGTGAACTGGGTGATGCTGACGTCGCTGGACGGTGAAACCGGCACCACGCTCCAGGTAATCAGTTGCCCGTCCTGGCATGCAGTCTTGAGCTCAACCTGACCCTCATTGCCGGAACCTACATATTTGTTGGTGTCGACAAGGTAGACGTTATCTTGCAGGTTTCCGGCGAGCGCAGCTTCCACGTCGACGACGATCAGTACATCGATGGTTTTTAAAGTCATTACTTTCTCCAAGGTAGCCGCGCACCGAGGTTCGGCGTCAGGCAATTTTCAGATTTGAGTTCAAAGACATGGATTTGCCGCCGACCGACAGGGTCACGGTGTAAGCGAAGGAAGCGAACTGCTGTCTGGATTGCACCTGGCCGGACCAGAATTGATCGCCTTGAGGCCCGTTTGTGCTCGGTCTACAGATGCCACTAGACACCATGTCGCCCGAAAAACCGGTGATTGCCACCTCGGCACTGGGGTCGATGGCGGTGACGCTCCAGATCACCACTTGTCCGTCCTGACAGACGGTGTTGAGCGTGGAAGTCCCCTCGCCCCATGATCCGAGGTAACCCTTGGTATCGACCAGATAGGCATTGTCCATTGCGGACCCGCTAGCCAGTGCACCATCGGTATCTATAACGATCAGCGCAGATATAGAGCTCATTCCAAGGATCCCTCCCACTACCGCTTTCCTGATGGCAGACGCCGTACAAGGCGACAGGGTCGATGCCATCGGCTGGGAGACTAGACCCGAGATCAGCTTGCCGCAAACCGATAATGTTAAATTGCTATGACTGTGTGAAATTTCAGGCGTAGCGACCGGCGAATGGTTGCAGTGCTGCGTTGTTCAACCCTTTTGATTAAAAGCTGGCGAGAGCATGGCCTGCCTGGCTTAAAGTAAAAATCGCAAAACGAAAAAAGAGGCCGAAGCCTCTTTTTAATACCACCGAGTCGAGTAGGAGGCGTCTTCACAGCCGCCCCTCGAACGATGGCCCCGCCGCCACATGGGCATGGGCTGACTCGGGGGGCGCGGTGAGCAGCTACCTTGAGCTAGCCGGGGCTTGGGTGCATCCGGTGCGCTTTTCCTATCTAAACCTGCACTTCAGTATGTTGGACGACCTCATAGAGCGCCCGAAATCGATCGTCTAAACTCAGGGTTGAGCTTGAGGGTTCAGCCATGTGCGGACGACTTTCGCAATACAAGGGTATCCACGACTTCGTGGCGGCGCTGAGCATGCCCAATGCTCTGGTCAACACCGTTGGCGACCAGCCGCTCGAGCAGTACAACGTCGCCCCCACAACAAGGGTCGCACTCTTTCGCCAGGAGGGCGACACACTGCGCGCCGACCTGGTCAGGTGGTGTTGGCGACCGCATTGGGCAACCGATCAGCCAGCGAAACCGAACGGCAGAGTCGAAAAGGTAGCGCATAGCCCATTCTACCGGGCGATCTGGCCACACCGAGCCATCACCCCCATCAACAACTGGTTTGAATGGGTCGATGAGGGCGGGCCGAAGAAGCAGCCCTATTTGATCCGGCATCGGGACGGCTCACCGATCCTGTGCGCTGCTATTGGCCAGTTTACGACCGGCGAACACGCGCCTAGCGAGTATGACGGCTTCGTGATCATCACTGCCGATTCGGCAGGCGGCATAGTGGACATCCACGATCAACGTCCGGTAACACTGGCGCCCGAGGTAGCACGGGAATGGCTCGACCCGGCCACACCCAAGGAGCGCGCCGAGCATATGATGATTCAACAGGGAGAGCCGTCCGAGGCCTTCGAATGGTTCAGGGTCGACGCAGCCATTGGCAATGTGCGCAACCAAGGCGCGAGCCTGATCAAACCGATTTGATGGGCATTTTTTTAATCGGAGAGCAGATTGCCGGGCTTTCACACCGTCTGTGCAGGTGCCTTTTTTTAGCCTGGTGTTTATGCAAAGTCGAAGCCTTGTAAAACCACTCGATGTAGTCAACGATGCAATTGGCTTTCGTCCCATGTTTTGTGCCATGGCACCCTGCCCCACTTCCTGAATGTTCAGGACCAAAGTTCACGGACTTTATCCACGAAAGACCTGATGACAGCAGAACCGACTATCCTTTCGGATAGTGAACGCTGCACTCTTGGCAAAAAGGGACGCCATGCCAAACCATGATCGCGCCATCGGCTCCAGACCCGACATCACATGCGGTGATCGAACCTGTCTGATCAGGCCCTGGTTACTCTGGATGGCTTCAATTACGGTTTTCTGTCTTTTCACGGCAACTCCCGGATACGGGCAGAACCTGCCAACTGCAGCGGGTGTCGAAAACGCCACGGTTACGGTGATTCAAGCGCAGGAAATCGTTTCCAGGGCCACCCTCGAAGCCGTTCGCTGGAGCGGCCCTGAATCCGGCCCGCAAGCCCTGAAGGGCAAGAGCATCGCCCTTGTCGCAGAAGATTTGCGTAACGGAGGAATTCTCGGTGTCGCGCAGGGCGCTCGGGAGGCAGCCAAGGCGATGGGCTGGACGCTGGAGATATTCGATGGCGCGGGATCATCGACCGGGCGCGCAAAGGCCTTTTCCGATGCCCTGGCAGCGAAACCCGACGGGCTCATTTTGTGCGGCTCCGATGCCCTTGAGAACAATGCGGCACTGATCCTCTTCGCCAACAGGAATGTGCCGGTGGTTGGCTGGCACGCCGGGGCACGCCCAGGGCCGATTGACGGCACTCCGGTGGCCATGAATGTCACGACCGACCCGCTCGAAGTGGCTCGCCTCACAGCCATGGCGGCAGTGGCACAGTCAAACGGACACGCCGGCGTGGTCATCCTGACCGACTCCAAGTACAGCATCGCCATGGCGAAAGCCAAGGCCATGGAAAACGTCATTCGGGCCTGTCGGGAATGTACGTTGCTGGAAGTGCGCGATGTCGCGATCTCCGATAGTGGCGAGAAGATGCCGGCGCTCACCAATGAACTGCTTCAACGCTATGGCAAGCGCTGGACCCACACGCTGGCCATCAACGATATCTATTTCGACTACTCGATTGCCTCATTGACCAACGCCGCAATACCCGGTGACGGCATCAGTCTGTTGTCTGCCGGTGATGGCAGCGCTTCGGCTTTCTTGCGCATACAGGCAAAAACCTACCAGACCGTCACCGTGGCCGAGCCGCTCAACCTGCATGGCTGGCAAGTGATGGATGAATTGAACCGGCTGTTTGCAGGTCAGCCGGTGAGCGGCTTCGTAGCGCCGATTCACCTGGTCAATGCCGACAATATCGCCTTCGACGGCGGGAAGAAATTCCAGTACGACCCTGACAATAGCTATCGAGAAATCTATCGCCACCAATGGAATCCCTGACATTGGACGTTACTTCCCGGCTCGGACGCCAGCTATTTCCGCAATCGCTACGCGCACAGTTCACACTGGCGTTTCTGACGCTGGCGCTGCTGATCCTGGCGGGTGGTGCAACGGCGGTCTACGCGTTGCGCACGTCAAACAGCGCCACTCGCCAGCTGACGGATGAACGACTGGTCCGCATGCAAAATGGGCAAGACATGCTGCAGCGTACCTTGCTGATCGAACGCCAGACCGATCAACTCCTGACAACCCGCTCCCCCGACTCCCTGCGTACAAGCTATGCGGCGACCGTCGAACAGCTTGAAGCCCTTGATCAGTTGGTGCAGCAACTGACTGCCGCGAACAGTGGCGTGGCGATACTCGACATGTATCAGTCGAGTCAGATGTTTCGCAATACCGCCAACATCGTTGCGCAGTTGCGAGAAAGCCTGCTGCAAACCGAGGTCACCTTCGAGCAGACCCTGGAAGATCACACCACCCGGTTAACCGCGACCAAGACTCCGGTCAGTCTGGAACTGGCGGTGTTACTTTTCGATCTGCCGCAGGCTGTTGACAGTGATGCCGTGCAACGCCTGCGGATCCGATATGAGCGCCTGTCACGTACCGCAGGCAAGTTGCCCGACGCGGAGGTGGAAACGCCCGATCTCTTCTCCCTGCGCCTGAGGCTCATCAATCAGCACAACGTCATACAGCGGTTCAATGAGGAGCTGAAGAATGAGGCCGGGGTTCTGGTCGCGGTGGCCCGTGCGCAATCCAGTGCCTACACCGAAGACTATCGCAACGCCGTGCAACGCCTGGTCGAGGCCTCAAATCGTAGCCAGCAATGGGTGCTGATCATGTTGGGCGCCAGCCTGGTGTTCGCCTGGTTTGTGACCCGGGTCTTCATGGGCCGTCATGTGCTCGTGCGCCTGAATGAAATAAGCCGGCAATTGCGTCAGGAACACACTGACAAAACGCATTTGATGATGGCCGAACACGGGAAAGACGAGATCGGCAACATGGCTCACGCGGTGAATCAATTCCTCAAAGACCGACTACAGCTGGAAAAAAGAACGGTCCAATTGAGTATCGCCACAGAGCGGCTCGCCGTGCAAAACAGCCGATTAGAGCAAGAAGCCGTCATCCGTGCCGGACAAGGTCGTGTCCTGGAGCTGATCGCCAGGAGCACCGAGCTTGCAGAAGTCCTCGACAGCCTGGCTCACCTGGTCGAGTCCCAACTGGACGGGATGATGGTGTCCATCCTGGTGCTGGATGAGGATGGCAAGCACCTGCTGCATGGGGCTGCGCCCAGTTTGCCGAAAGCCTATAACCAGCTCATTGACGGGATTGCGATCGGTCCGAACGTCGGTTCATGCGGCACCGCGGTGTATCGACGAGAACCGGTCATCGTCACGGATATCGAGCTGGATCCGCTGTGGGAAGAGTACCGTTCAGCCGCTGCGCCCTATGGATTTCGCGCCTGCTGGTCGACGCCGATTCTGTCCCATGAGCGAAAGGTATTGGGGACGTTTGCCTTGTATTCCAGCACCGTACGCAGCCCTAGCTCGACCGAGACGCGACTGATCGACATGGCGACACCGCTTGCCGGCATTGCGATAGAACGCCAACTGACCGAAAAACGCATTCGCTATATGGGCGACCATGACGCACTGACCGGGCTGCCGAATCGCACACTGCTCGAAGACCGTCTCAAGCAGGCAATACTTTATGCTCAGCGCTACAACCGCCAGGTCACAGTGGCGTTTCTCGATCTGGACAAATTCAAACTGGTGAATGACAGCCTTGGGCACAGTGCGGGAGACGAACTGCTGAAAACCGTCGCCCAGCGCATGCTGGAGTGTGTACGCCGCACCGACACCGTCGTGCGACTGGGTGGCGACGAGTTTGTGATCATCCTGTTCGACCAGCCCTCAGACCTCGACGGCGTTACTCCAGCCCTGCACAAAATCCAGGAAGCCATCCTGCGGCCAATTCAGCTCAGCGGACATACGCTCCACGTCACCTGCAGCATGGGGTTGGCCACCTACCCTGCCGACGGCAGCGATACCGAGACTTTGCTCAGCAACGCGGACGCCGCCATGTATCGGGCCAAGGAGTTGGGTCGCAACAGTTACCAGTTCTATACGAGCGAGATGAATAACAAGGTTCAGGGCAAGCTCGCCATGCAAGACGGGCTTCGCAACGCACTCAACCATGACGAGTTCCTGCTGCTGTACCAGCCTCAGGTGGATTTGCAGTCAGGTCAGATTATCGGCGTAGAGGCACTGATCCGCTGGCAGCACCCCGAGCTCGGCATGGTGTCTCCAATCAAATTCATTCCGCAGGCCGAAGATACCGGGTTGATCGTCCCCATCGGCGACTGGGTGATTCATACCGCGTGCAGACAGAACAAGGACTGGCAGGATGCGGGCTGGCCGCCGATCACCATGTCGGTGAATATTTCAGCACGCCAGTTCATCGAAAGGGACCTGATCGACCGGGTGAGGCATGCCTTGAAAGAAACCGGACTGGACCCGATGTACCTTGAGCTGGAGCTGACCGAAAGCCTGATCATGCAAGACCTTCAGCAAGCCATCAGCAAAATGAAAGAACTGCAATCAATGGGGATCAGTCTCTCGATCGACGACTTCGGCACCGGCTACTCCAGCCTCGCCGCATTGAAAAGCTTCCCGATCGCGAGACTCAAGATCGATCAGTCTTTCGTACACGATCTGCCTGACAACGAGAACGACAAAGCCATCGCCACCGCGGTGATTTCGCTGGGGCACACACTGAACCTCAAGGTCATTGCCGAAGGTGTCGAAACCCAAGAGCAGCAAACCTTCCTGCGTGAAAACGGCTGCGATGAAATACAGGGTCACTTCTTCAGCAGAGCGGTCAGCGCAGAGGAAATCAGCCTGTTACTGCGTACGCCCCGGTTGCCTCAACCGAGCCACATTGCGAGCCCTGACTCGGTAAGGCGAAAACGCGATGTAAAACGCCCAAGCAGTCCAATGCCTGGGCATTAATCACTCAGCGTACGGTAGCGTGGGAACGATCTGTATTGATCGAGTTGATGGCGAGGGAATTGAGCAATCCATGACTGACCGCGAGCAACTTCATCGAGATGGCTATGCACTGCTCCGTCGAGCGATCCCGGCCGAGTGGCTGGACGACCTTCGTGCCGTGTTCGATGCGGGCGTGAAGCCGGCGGACCAATGGCCCGTGCCGCGTGGCATGGATTGGCGCCATTCGCTGCTGGACGCTGATTCGAAGGTTCAGGCTGTGTGTCGTCTGCCCCAGGTGCTGGCGGTGGTGGGCGAGTTGATCGGAGAACGGTTCTTCCTCTCGCAGGTAGAAGGTCGCGAGCCTCTTGCAGGTGGCGGTCATCAGCAGCTGCACCGCGATTTGTCGGCCCAACGGCCAGGCGACATTGTGAATGTCCTGGCTTATTTCGACGATTATGGTCCCGAGAACGGCGCGACACGCATCGTCCCGGGCAGCCATCGCCCTGAGCAGGGAGAGCCGCCATTCGACTTCAACGACGAGTCCCGATCTGTACAACTTTCAGGCTCCGCGGGTGACATCCTGGTGTTTGATGTCGATTTAGTGCATGCGGCCAGTCTGAACTTAATCGGCCAACGCCGTCGCTCTATCCTGATTAGTTATTTTTCGGAGCCTCTATATGCGTCACATCTGGAAACGGTGAGCCTGCGAAATATTCGGATGGACACGACCGATCGGTTCGATCCCTCGGATTGGGAACATTTCTTCGAAGGAGAAAAAGCTGGAACACCGGCCAGCCATATATTTCATTTGGGTAACATTTCTACTGCCTGGAAATAAGCGGGACATACTCCAGCAAAGGACACAAGGCACTCTATGCAGGCCGCCTCATAAGGAATCCAGCGTGCAGGTATTAGCCCTATAGCCTGTCACTGCCATCAACTCGATGCGGTATAGAACGTCTTAATCCATGGAGTAAACAGTATGAGTCTGTCCAGAAAATTGCTTGTCGGCGTTGCCTTGAGCGGCCTGCTGCTCGGCGGGTGCACCTCAAGAATCACGGAGAAAGAACAGTACTCAGGGTTTCTTCCCGACTACAACAACTTGCAGGAAGTCACTACACCCAGCGGTGAGAAGGCCATGCGTTGGGTGACTCCATCCTGGAACCCGAACACTTATGACACGGTAGCCTTCAAGCGATTGGAACTGTACCCGACACCACAGCCCAATGAACGGGTCAACCGCCAGACCCTGGACCAACTGCAAGCCTACATGACGAACAATGCCAAGAGCGCACTGGGCCAGAAGTACCGTGTGGTACCCAATGTTCAGTCGGCCCCTGCCGGTTCGCGAGTCCTGGTCGTACGCGCTGCGATTACCGGGGTCAGCACGTCCAATGAAGGTATGAAATGGTATGAAGTGGTTCCGGTCGCGGCCGCGATAGGCGCGACTCAGGCGGCCACCGGCCACCGTAATCAAGAAACCGAGTTGTACATTGAGGCCGAGATAATCGACGCAAGCAATGGCCGGACTGTGGCCAAAGTGGTGCGCAAGGTCTTCGGCGAGCAATTGAAAAATGCAAGCCAGCCGGTTACCGCCAACGATTTCAAAGCGGCAATCAAAAAACTGGACAGCGACATACAAGCATTCATCGAATAGCAATGAAGTGTCAGCCAGCTTCCGTGGATGACTGTGTTTCTCATCTCAGCCCCGCAGGAAAATCTTGGTGCCGTCCAATCTGACGGCGCCAGCCACTCGGGCGCCCGCCTGCGTCTATGCAGCTACGCTACACAGGAGCAGCAAGCGGCAGAGCACATTGACATCCGGACTATAAAAACTGCCCTTGCGGCAAGGCGAGATTTATAACCCCGTGCGTAAATGTCGATGCATTCGCGATTGCCTTCTGCGAAAACAGCCGCAACATGACAACTTTGCCCAACGTATCGCTGCGTAAAGCCTCTTCATCCGGGTTGCCGATCAGGACGATATTGGGTGCAACAGACCAGCCGCCAGCCTGCGCATAGAAACGAGCGAGCGGCGGATCACACGTGAAGACGCCGATATCAAGATTACTGCGCTCCATACAACGAGTCGCCGCGGCGACGGTATTCAACCCAAGACCTCGCCCTTGACAATCTGGATCGGTCATGACGCAACTCAGCCCGGCGATTTCAAATGTGTCACCCGCATGTTCAATCGCTTTCATTACGACCGCGGCATAACTGACGACCCTGTCGTGCGCGCAGGTATAGAACGAGAATGCATCGAACACTGGATCGTGCAGCGGTATCGCCGTATTGATTTCATCTTCTCCCGTCTCCGGATAGACACGGTTTTGCAGCAAAGCAAACTCTCGTTTCAAAGCCGAAGAGGCCCGAATGTAGGCTATCGCGTCAACAGCCCAAGGCTCTGTTGGCTTACGGTGGATCATTGTTATCCCTTCTCCTGAAATGACATGCCTGATCTAAACCTCGCCCCTCATAGGTACGCAGGCATCCAGCGCATAGTGTTTCCAGACTCCTCACACCGTCGGTCTGAAGCCTGAGAACTATAAACGAATGCCGTGCGTCCTAATTCATGCAAACCCACTCACATCGATGGACGCCATCATGCATTTAAAGAAGACGAATTTCGTAGCTTTGATGACATGCGTAATGATGCTGGCTGCAGCGCCTTTACTCCCAATGTCCTCTGCCTATGCAAAAAGTGGTGGCGGCGGAAACAGTGCAGGTCACGGCAGCAGTAGCGGCGCCGGCGGCCAGGGAGTAGGTCATTCTGCTGATGCTGACAGCAATGGCCGTAGCGAAGGCCATACTGCTGACGCTGATAGCACTGGCCGTAGCGAAGGTCTGGATAGCGATCATGACGGTAAAGCAATCAGGGATCATGGAATCAGTGGCAAGCACACCGGGAGTATTCGCCATGACAGCAAAGGTCATGGTTCGGCGACTTCAGGGATCGCACACTCTAAAACCACACGCGGACTTACAAAGGCCACTGCGATCTCGACCACCACACCTGGCGATCACAATGAAAAGGGGCTGAGTAACGCTGCTACTTCGAGCACCAAACATTCGAGCACCAAACAAGATCAGGATAAAGATCAGTAGACCCGATCTTTACGTCTTCATGCTCCAGTATGATGCAGAGAGCCCGCCGGTTGCGGGCTTTCTCATTTTCCACCTCAGCCGACCTTGAACATCTCAACCAGCCTCTTGGCTCGCCTGCGTTTCACGACCTCTTTCAGCCTCTTGAACCAACGCGTTCAAGAGTTCTTCGGTATGGTTTATCGATTCACGTATCTCGTCAAACGCCTCATCCAGAGCTTTTTCGATCTCGAGTGCAGGAGATCCACGCAATGTCTCCTGTATTTCCAGCTCGTCTTGCTTGAATTGCGAAAGGTTGGCGCGCAAGCCCTCTAATCGAAGAGATATCTGTGAGATATGGTGTCGGCGGCGCTGAACCATGATGTTTCTCCTGTTGAGCTCCCATATCTATTTAGAACGCTGTCTGCAAAGAGATGTTCGCATTTCCTGACCAAAGGATTCGGTCGCGGAAAAAGTCCTTTAGAGAGAACTCTACGACACCATTCGTCGCCTATTAAAACGTGGTGCAGGATACGGCTCAAGGATTGCTAACTACGCCCGTAGCAGCCCCGGAACGACGTAATTCTGACGCGGCGGCAATCAACATTAACGCTTAAGGACTCCAGCGATACGCCTGGTCAGTCACCGGAGATGCAACGTGTCAACTCTCAATGAAATCGCAGCGAACCACGCGAGAATGGCTAAGGCAAACGAAGAAGAGTCGACCGGGCTGAATGAGCGACACCTTCAAATAGTGGGTAGCTTCGAAATTTCCGCCATCGATGCGCAACAGCACATTCCACTGCACCTGATCGCCGGAGTGCAAGACAACCATTTCGAACAAACAACTGGCTACTTGCTCTGACTGCGTTTGATCTCAATACCGGGTTGGTACGTCATCGGCTTGTCGCAGGCCACGCAGAAAAATTGATATTTTGAACAGTGTGCGAGCAAAACGTGCGGTGAGCTGATCGGGAGATCCGGGAGGGTGTCATGGCCGCTGTTAGCGATACGCTGAAGCTGTTTCTCGCGGGCGACGTCATGACCGCCCGCGGCATCGACTCGGTACTGCCGCATCCTGGCGATCCGCGGCTTTACGAAGCTTACGTCAAGCATGCCGGCGACTACGTCCGGCTGGCAGAAAAACTCAATGGCCCGATTCCCCGCCCAGTCGACTTCACCTATATCTGGGGTGCCGCGCTGGATGAATTCGAACTTCGCCAGCCGCAGGCACGCATCATCAATCTGGAAACTGCGGTGTCCCGCCGCGGACGACCGGAACCAAAAGGCATCAATTACCGCATGAGTCCGGATAACTTCCCGGTCATCAGCGTGGCCGGCATCGACTGCTGCATGCTGGCCAACAACCATGTGCTGGACTGGGGAGAAGCCGGTCTGACCGATACGCTGGACACCCTGTCGAGCAACAGTATGTGCAGCGCTGGCGCCGGGCATAACCGGCAAACTGCCGAAGCACCTGCCGTGCTGCCGCAGCCTGGCGGGTGGCGCTTGCTGGTGTTTGGCCTCGGCGCACCCGACAGCGGCATCCCACCGGACTGGACCGCCACGGACAAGCGCGCGGGCGTTGCGCGGCTGGAGGACCTGTCGATGCAAACCCTGCACCTTGTGGCCAAACGGATGCTTGCGGGCAAAAAACCGGGAGACCGGGTGGTCGCGTCCATCCACTGGGGCGGCAACTGGGGGTTCGATATCCCGAAGGAGCAGATCCGGTTCGCCCATGCCTTGATCGACGAGGCCGGAGTCGACGTGGTACACGGGCATTCCTCGCACCACATCAAGGGCATCGAGGTGTACCGCGAACGCCTGATTCTCTATGGCTGCGGTGATCTCTTGAACGATTACGAAGGCATCGAGAACCACGCAGCCTTTCGCGGCGACCTGGGGCTTCTGTACTTTGCCTCGCTGGATCCGAGCGGGTGCCTGCAATCGCTGGACCTGATACCCACCCGACTCCGTCGCTTTCGCATCTGTCGCGCCGAAGGGGATGACCGCCAATGGCTGCACGACACCCTTTCCCGCGAGTGCGCACGCTTGGGTAGCGGCATCCGGTCGGGCGCGAAGAATGCCTTCACGTTGTGTTGGTAGGAAAACAGGTCGGCTTTCTGTTGCGAATGGTTGCACCCAACCCGCCGGATTCACCTGAATAACCTATGGAATCTCAACCATCAGGGCTCTGACGCCCAGATAACGTTCGAGCTGTTGATAACCGGACACCGGTCAGGGTTGATCTCGCGCTCGCGATGAAGCCAGACCCTGGTTCGCTCGACATCGAATTGTCGCTCGTTCCTTTCCCTCATAACGATGCCGGATACGCCGAAATGCCCGCACTCAGGACAAATCAGTTCAATGCCATCCATTGCGGATTCAATACGTCGCGCGTCTTCCGAGCAGATCAAACACCACATGAGCCACTCCCAAGCACCTGTCAGTTTCCACGACCAAGCAATCTAACCACCAACTCATGCCCCACCGCCGGGCATCGCCGAACGTCTTCCAGGCGCTGACTTCTCGCCTACCCTCGCAGTGCAGGTTGTCAATTAATAGACCATTTCCAACCGTCACGCTACCTCGACAAAAATTTCCTTTTCCCCATAGAAAGTGCGGCAGCCCTGATCTCGATCAGACGGTTGTGAATACCCTCGGTGAGTGTCGATCAAGTGACCATCGGCCTCGCCTTTTGTCGCAAGTCGATTGACTGAAGGGGGCCTTGGGAGCCCAGTACTCAACGGGCCAGACCAGATCACAAGAAGAAAAATCATGTCGAAAATAACGGTGATATCCGGTGACTTTCTGGCAGGCGATGCTGAATTTCAATCTGGTTTTTTCACTCTGAAATCCGCACTGAAACCTTCTCTCGAACTAAAGATTCCCCTGTCAAATCTGGAAACTCTGGAAACAGCAACCGAAGAAGTCGTCAACAAGAAAGGCAGCGTTATTCGATGGAGTCTGGCGGGAGCATTGCTTCTGGGGCCGATTGGGCTAGTGGCAGGCTGGTTACTATGTGATACAGAAAGGGAAATAACGTTCTACGCAAAATTCAAGGATGGCCGCTGCTTACTGGCCACCACTGATATCGGTACTTACTCAAAGATCTCTGCCTCTCCCCTCAAGTAACGCCCCCTCCCCTCAAAGTCAGCCTCTAAAACGGCAAGTGTTCGCCCTGACCAGCAGCTGGCCACTCAGCATGTTTCCTGAAGCATCTGGCAGGGCGAACAAGTAAACCTTACGCGCTTCGCAACGTCGCGTCCGCCACCCAATTCTGAACAATTCACAACTGAACAGCCAGGCTCTGCTGTCTGCCAGCATCCATCCGCCCCTTAACCGACAAAGCCCAGCGCGGGGCTGGGCTTTGTCATTCCATTGAGCTTATCTTTTCGGAGGTTTTTTGTGGCTGTCCAATCGACCGCTCTCCAGCAAATCCTTGTACTTCAACGCCTCTGCTTCACTGTGATAGACGCCGACCAGAACATCTCCCTGAAAGACATCCCACATCCTGATTCCCGCGCTACTTGATTCATGAGACATGTGATGCTCATCGCGCTCTTTGACGGTAATGACCATTTGCACATCCTCTGGATGAGGCAGGTAAGGTCTTTTTTACTCCTGTCATCTCCAAGATTCCATACCGAAAGCCTTCACCTCTCTCTGACGCTCCTGGGGGGAGTGATTCCGGGGCAATCACGCTGTCGTTATTTGACCGCCTGCGCATTTGGCAATAAGCAAGATGAGCATATGGCGAAAACGAATACCCATGCTGAAAATATCTCAACGGTATAAGAAAAATAGAATACGCTAACTATTGATACCCACGTCTAATGGCAGGATTTCATGCTGACAAGGAAGGCTTCATTCTTTTCCGCCGGGTGGACCGATGCCAAACTAAAAGTCGGACACGTCATCCTCTTTGTTGCCATCGTATGCATCTCGCTGATAGCAATAAGTACATGGGGAATCTTCAACTCCCTGGAGTACCATCTGCACGACAAGGAAACCGAGATGTCCAATCTCTCGAAGACTTTATCGTCCAATATCGAGGCAACCCTTACGCAGGCTGACACCGTACTTATCGGGGTCAAGGAACGACTGGAAACAGAAGGCAGCAACGCAGAAAAACTAAAAAAACTGGAAGAGTTACTAAAAATACAACAAAAACGCCTGCCTCAAATACACGGTTTTTTTATCTATGATGAACAGGGTCGCTGGCTGCTGAATTCAAATGGTGTCATACCCGCGGGTTCCAACAACTCGGACCGTGACTACTTCATTTATCATCGCGACCATACGGACCCGGGCCCTTATCTTGGCCCGTCCATACGCAGTCGCTCAACCAATGACTGGATCATGACGGTATCACGCCGAATCAACCATCCGGACGGCAGTTTTGCCGGCGTTGCACTCGCTACTATTTACCTCAACTACTTCCTCAATCTTTACGAAGGTGTGGACACCGGAACGAATGGCCTGATCAATCTGGTGAGTTCCAGCGGCAACATTGTGGTGCGCAAACCATTTCGCGACCAGGACATCGGCATTAACATATCAAAAGGCGAAGTGTTCGCCCTGTTAAAACCTGATGTGAACTCCGGCACGGCGACCATAAAATCGTTTATCGACGGTGTCGAGCGGGTCATAGGCTTTCGACGCATTAATGGATACCCCCTTGTCGTCATCGCCGAATTTGATAGAAATGAAATACTGGCGGACTGGCGGAGCGAATCCCTCGCCAGCCTGATCATTTCCTCCATATTATTAATAATCCTCAGCTTTATTGGCTATCGACTCATCAAGCTCATGAGTCAGCAAATTCAAGCGCAAAGAGAATTGCAAACCTCTCAGAAAGACTACATTGAAGCCAATAAGATTCTGGGTTTGATGGCCCTTGAAGATGGACTGACACGGCTGGCCAACCGACGCCATTTTGATTTCTTCATAGAAGCTGAAGTTGCCAGGAAAAAACGCAAGAAACTGGACGGCACGGCACTGATCATGATCGATGTTGACCTCTTCAAGAGCTACAACGACCTCTACGGCCACGTACAGGGTGATGAGTGCCTGAAGGCCGTGGGCGCAATCATTAGAAAGCATGTAAACCGAACCGGTGATCTCGCCGCCCGGTACGGCGGGGAAGAGTTTGCCGTTGTACTGTCAAACACCGATTATGTCGGGGCTTTCCTGCTGGCCGAAAAAATCCGACTCGATTTGGAGCACGCTCAAATCCAACACAGCGACTCTCCGCTAGGGGTCGTCACCATCAGTATTGGCATTAGTTCACTCTCCGAGCTGGAGGTCGACACGGTAGAGAGCTTGGTGGATATCGCCGACAAAGCGCTATACATCGCCAAGTCCAGCGGGAGAAACAGGACCGTCATATCAAATTAGCAAGGATGGCAGACGGCAGTAAAAAAGCAGCCAGGCAGTCGCTGGCCGCTTCGTCACCTCGAAGCAAAAACCTCCATCTAATCCGACGTTACCGATTCCCTGGAACGATTTGGCCGACTGGCCATCTTCCCTTCGGCATCGCAATGCAATAGGGAAACGTTGTAATCGTAGGTCGATATCAAGGGCACTGGATCATCATTGCGGGCCATCTCAAGCCATCGCCTTGTACGTTCAAGGTCAAATGATTCGTGCGTCAACGTCATTTTCGCAACAAGATTGGCCGAGACTTTGAAGTGTCCACAACCGGCTGTGCATTTGACCTCTGAGCAGTCTCCCAGCGCGTGAACAGTCTTGGCGGCAGCCTGACAAATTAAGCACTTCATATGAGATCTCCCTATCGATGACTTCTCAACTGTAGCCGATCCCCGGCCGAAAACGAGAAAAGCCCTGCAAGCGCAAACCTGCAGGGCTTCTCGGTCATACTGACCTTCTCATCAAGCCGGGCAACCAATGGCTTCCCGGCTTTTTGAATGCGTTGTGCTTATCGGATTTTGTCAGTGGTCGAAGTCACTGCCTTACTCAAACCTTTTGCATTGTGATCACCGGGCGTTGTCGCCGAGATAGCCGTCGCTTTCGTCACCCCTCGCGTTGCTTTCGAGTGCGCAACACCCGAAGTCACTGCCCCATGACCACGATGGCTATCGCGATCACGTCCAAGGTGGTCATCACGGTCACGTCCAACGTGGTCATCGCGATCACGTCCAAGGTGTTTACCGCTCAATCCACGGTCTCGAACAGCCCGGCCGTCGTGATCGGTTTCCTGGCCTTCAGCGCGACCATTGCTCTTGGCGCCCGCAGAGTGACCTTCACCCGCATGAGCACCACCGCCGCCGCTGCCGCCATTTCCGCCGCCGCCACCATTTCCACCACCATTACCGCCGCCATTACCGCCGCCGTGACCACCACCTTCTTTGGCATAGGCCGTACCCATTACAGACAACCCGGCGGGGAGTATAGGCGCGGCAGCAAGCATCAATACGCACGACATAACTGCGGCTAGCTTCTTGTTTTTCAAAGGCATGATAGATTCCATAGTGGTTCGTTTTTTACAAATTGTCTGACAAAAGCGCTTGCTTGTAGTTCAGAACAAACGACGAACGGATCCATGCCCCTGCATTGATGGAATCGGCTGCGCTGGCAGCCGATTCCTTCTTGTTAGCCAGCCGCACAAACGGGACGATGCGAACATTGACTCAACGGCGCCCCACCTACTGATCGAGAGCGCCGTTTAGAACCTCATAAATGATCCCGGTAGTAATAGCGACAAGAATCAGATCAGTCCCGGCCTGCTGCCATTCATAACCCTCGTAGTGAGGCAATCGACCGACCAGCCGACCATCCAGTTTCTTGGCAATTCCGGGAGGCAGGGGTTTTCCACGAGCGAGTTTTTTCTGGATGCCGGGTGGCAATGTCGGATCTGGTCTCCAGTAGTCGCGGTAACCACCGATGACGCCAAGCACACTGCCACGGTCGATTCTCGGGCCTTGGTCCCAGTTTCCGTCTTCGTACGGCTTTTTGCCCTTGCCATGACCTCCCTGGTTTCCATGGCCCTGACCACCATTACCCGGGTCGGCAAAAACTGTCGCAGAACCTGCCACAAGGGCGAGGCAGGTAACAGCTGCTATCAACGAGCGCGATCTGAACATGTCCGTTCTCTCAGAAAGGGATTATCCCCTGCACTGTAGACGGTATTGGAGGGTTTAGTTCCTGTCTCTGGCCAAGCTGATCAGAGTCGTGCACTGCAGCTCGCGGATGGCCGTCGACCACCCGCGAGCCAGCACCATCAGGCCAGCAGCTTACGTTCGTCTTTACCGTACTTGAGCGATTTTTCGTCCGGTATCATCAGACCGGTGTGCTCGTCGCGTCCTTGCAGGATGAAACGGGCGTCCGGCTTACCCAACTGGGTGGCAGCCTGCTGGCTGTCGGCACCAATCTCGCCTTTCTTCATACGATTGACGATCACGCCCACCGCCGTGTCGTTGAAGTCGCGCAGCATCCACGCATCACCGTCGCTGTCACCGGCCACCAGCACCGGGCCATAGCCCTTCTGTTTCACCAGCACGTTCTTGATGCCAACAGTCTTGCCCGGCCCGTAATTGAAGTGCCAGTCCGGTTGATAGCGACTGGTGTACTTGCCGTTTTCCATCGCCATGCGCAGGCCGATCACGTTCTCGGGCGGTACGCCGTAGCCGTAGTTGGGATGGCCGGCGAACACCCGCACCACGTCGTCGATCGAGGCGGTGCTGACGTAGACGTCGATACCATTGGCGCGCAACGTGTGCATCAGGCTACGGATTTCCTCATGGATGCGAATGCCATGGAAGTGCGTGTCCGCCACCACCCCTGCCTTGCCCGGCAACGTGCGTGAACTCTCGTACTTGACCTTGCGCAGCGCATCGCCCATGGCGTAGTTGTTGGAGGCCTCGGCCATCGCCTGCAATTCGGCCGTGGTCATGTTCTTGTAGAAGTACAGAATCCACTTGTAGCCGATTTCCACCGGGTAGCTGTCGCAGATCGCGTCATACATGAAGTAGAGCTTGGCGAGAAAATCCTTGTACTGCTCGCTGGCCTGGATCTCTTCCAGGCTTTTGTCGCCGGCAAGCCCTTTGTAGTTGGCGTGCAACCAGCGGTAATCAGCTTCCACATCGCTGGAGATGTCTTCCATGGTGACCGGCTTGCCGTCCACTGTGGTGTAGTCCTTCATGAACGCGCCGTTCGGCACGTCCTGGCGCAGCACGGCGGCGAACTCGTCGGGCGTCAGCTTGTATTGCAAATGATTGATCTGGTAGACCAGCAGCGCTTCTTCACAGTCATTCATGATGCAGGTGTTGTCCCAGTCGAACACCGCGTACGGGCGCTGGTCAGGACGGTAGGACGCGCTTTTGACGCCGTGCTGGTCAATCACCGCCTGCAGGCGCTGGCTGTTCAGTGGCGACCAGCGCGCCGGATCCAGCGCGCTCGGTGTGGCCGCGGGCGTGGCGGCTTGCGTTATACGGGAGGACAACAACAGCGGGGTTACGACGGAAACAGTAGCGAGGGTGTTCAGAAACTGGCGACGCTGCATGGTATAGCTCCTACTTCTAGACGATAGGTTACGACCGAGGCGATGGCGAAAGCGTGTTTCGAATATAGGGACGAGGGGAGAAAAACCGTCCCGCGATGAGGCTAACTTCAAATACACAAAAATACAATATTGCCACAATATTACATTTTGATGATTCGCAGACCGCGTCTGCCCCATGCTGATGGGGGCCGGAGCGAACTTGACAGTGACCGACGCCCCTCCACAATGCGTGCTCGGACAGCAACTCAAACAGCAGGGACACCCGGCATGTGGCAAGAAGAGCGTTACCAGCGAATCCGCGCACTGCTATCGACCTTGCAGCGCGTCACCACCGACCGCATCGTCACGGAGCTGAATGTTTCACGCGAGACCGTGCGGCGCGATCTGGTCGCTCTGGAAGACCTCGGGGAGTTGAAGCGGATACACGGCGGCGCCATTCGCGTCGAAGACGAAGCACCCATCGCCGAGCGGGCGCACAGCAACGTCAAATTCAAGCGTGACCTCGCGCGTGCAGCGGTCGGCCTGCTGTCGCGCGGGCAGACCGTGTTTATCGACGCGGGCACCACCACTGTCATCCTTGCCGAAGAGCTGGCCAAGCTGGGCGGGCTGACCGTGATCACCAACTCGTTCAACGTGGCGCTGCAATTGCGTAACCCCGCCGCCTCGGGCGGCCAGCACAACGAGGTGATTGTGCTCGGCGGTTCGCTCGACGACCGTGCTCCCGCTACGGTTGGCGGCACCACGGTGGCTGAGATTGGCCGTTATCGGGCCGACCTCGCGCTGTTGTCGCCCGTCGGCATCGACGCCCAGCGCGGTGCCAGCAACTACGACCACCGTGAGGCCGAAGTGGCCCGCGCCATGGCCGAGTATGCCGAACGCGTGGTCATCCTCGCCGACTACAGCAAGATCGGCGTGGAGAGCCGCGTAGCCTTTTGTCCGCCAGAGCGCATCGATGTGCTCATCACCAACCACAAGGCGAGCGCCGAAGCAGCGTTCGCTGCACTGAACGCCAAGCTGAAACACATTATCCTGGCGTAGCATCACATCAGTGATGCTTCTCTACTGTAAGCGTGATGACGGACTTGGCTCGGTGTGTCGCAAGCCGGCTGCAGAAAACCGAGCAAGGCCTGCCGTGTGTCATGCCAGGCCGCCGGGTGTTCCATATCGAGGAAGTGCCCGGCGTTCTTGATGGTATGGAACCGGGACTGACGGGCATGAGCGGCAAAAAGCCTGGCGTCCTCCACCGAGGTGTATTCATCCCATTCGCCGTTGACGAACAACATCGGGACTTCGATCGCGTCGGCACAGACGGAGTAGCAGTGGATGTCCTGGGTCAGGATCTCGTTGACGTGGAAATGCATCTGCCGGTATTCGTGTTCGGCCAGGCTGCTGACATGCCGGTGATTGAAACGCTTGAACAACGATGGCAGGTGCTTGCCGATGGTGCTGTTGATCAAGTGCCCGACATTGGGCCGATCACAGGCCTGGAGAAAATTCAGGCCGCTCTCCAGGTAATCGCGCATCGGCGTATTGATCCGCGCTGCAAATGAATTGATCACCGCCTTCTCGATTCGACGCGGTCGCTGGGCCAGCGCCAGCAAGGTCGCCGCGCCGCCCCAGGAAAAGGACAGCACATGGTGCACGGAAAAGTGCTCGATCAATTCCAGCAGGATCTGCGCCTCGTCTTCCTTTCGGATCGGTTGGCCATGGAGGTTGTGCTCTCTCGACTGACCGGCGTAAGGCTGGTCGTACAGCACCACATTGAATCGCGGCTGCAGGTAACGCACCGTTTGAGCAAAGGATGCGGTAGTTGCCAGCGAGCCGTTGACCAGAATGATGGTTTTGTCAGCGGCGGCGTTGAGATAGTGCTCGGTATAAACCTTGTACTTCTTGCAAATCTCGACGATGGCAGTTTTCGGCATCATGTCATTTTCTTCCCTGAACAAATTTAACCAAGCGCACAGCGTGAGCGACTTCCCGGACGGTCTTTGTGACTGATAAGTCACTGACTGACCGGAGGTTCAGAGTTAAGCAGGGATTTTCCCGTCTGCAAGAGCCCGAACGAGTTATTTCGTCGACCTGCAGCAAGACAATCCCGGACTCTCAAGCCTGACGCAGACGCCTCGCTCGAGCTCACTGCCATCGCATCCCGCCCTACACCCATGGGAAGATGTTTGCCGCCTTGAGCTACGCTTCGCTGATGGTCGCCGTCACCTTTGCCGGTGGTCCGCAACTGATCGGCATCGGAGTGTTGGGTGAATATCCGCGCAGAACCTGCATCGATACAAAGCGCCGAGCGGTTTTTCTGGTGCGCCGGGTCTACACCATCAAGGACTGAACCATGGATCTCAAGGAAATCGACATTCTCGGATCAAGCATCGGCCAGCATTGGTATTACTGTTCAAAAGCCGCGGCGATGACTCGACTGCTGGGCGATACCCCCGTCAAAAGGATTCTCGACATTGGCGCCGGTTCCGGCTTTTTCACCCATCACCTGTTGACCCGGACAACCGCGACCGAGGCCTGGTGCGTGGATATCAGCTATGAGACGGACTCGGACACCACAACCGCCGGTAAACCGCTGCACTACCGTCGTTCAATTGATTCAGTGGACACCGATCTGGTGCTGTTGATGGACGTGCTGGAGCATGTCGATGATGACGTCGGATTGCTCAAGGCCTATGTCGATAAAGTCCCGTCCGGCAGCCGTTTCCTGATGACGGTGCCGGCGTTCCGGTTTCTCTGGAGCGGGCACGATGAGTTTCTCGAGCACAAGCGTCGCTACACCTTGCCGCAACTGGAAACAGTGGCCAGGGACGCCGGCTTGACGGTGATACAAGGGGTCTATTACTTCGGCCTGGTGTTCCCGATTGCGGCAACCCTGCGGTTGTTGCCAACAGGCGCACAACCGTCGGCGCCACGCTCGCAACTCAAGCGCCATCATCCGCTGGTCAATACCCTGCTGAAGACGCTGTGCACCCTCGAACTTCCGTTCATGAAGGTAAACCGTCTGGCCGGTCTGAGCGTGTTTTGTCTGGCTCGCAAGCCGTGACCTCAGCTGAACAGTCAGCGTTGGTCAACGGCATGGCATTCAGCAAAGTGGTCCCTTGAAGATCAAGAGCGACCCACCGAACCCGAGACCGGCAGATTTCCCAGCAGGTTGAGTCCGGTGATCTTCACAAAAGTCTCATAGTCCACCGGCTTCTCAATGCGGGTTTCCGCGTTAGGTAGCACATAAGCCCAGGCACGTTTGGACGAAGCGTCGTACACCAGTTTGAACAGGCGGTTTGGCACCCAGACCTTGTTGTCGCCAATGGTGGCATGACCTGCATCAAAGAGCGGGCCGGTGAAGACAAAGACATTGCCATCGGCGCGCTTCGCGAACTTTCTGACATCAGACTCGACCTTGCTCCAGATCTTCCGGTTATTGGTCGGGTCTTGCGGCACCATGTTCGACAGTGCAAAGGTCTGGGCCATTGCATGCGGATTCGGGGCATCGGCGGCCGGGGACTGATGACCACGATCCACGGCCGGATGCTGGCCACGGTAATCGCTCAACTCTGCCCGCCCGTCCTTGGGAATGCGTGGGTCCGGATAGAACTGATTGGTTCGCTCCTCTCCTTTGGCATCCGCCAACTGGGCTGAATTCAGACGCTCAACCACAACCAATGGCGTCTTGCTGGTTTGCGAATACAGCACCGCAAAGTTGTCGGAACACAGGGCCAAGGGTTTCATCGTTGCAGGCACGCTGGTCATGCTGATCGGCCTGGCTGCCGGAAACAGGTCTGCGCACCCATCAAACGATGCCTGTTGCTGCTTGCTTGAATACAGGTCGATCGCCGCGCTCTGGCTGATTGAGCCTGAACGGTGCCCTTGTTCCTCGTGCTGGCTGGGCGGTTTAAGGAAGTCCAGCAGGTTGCGAGCTTCTGCCGCACCGCTCGAGAACAAAACAAGGGCCGACAGCCCCACTGCCATTTTGCGTAGGTTCATGCTTGGAATCTTTAAGTTGGATTGAGGGAGGATACTGGCGGCAAAGCCCTGAAATCGTCGGCACGAAAAAAGAGGCCAATGCCCCTTTTTCCAATACGGACAACATAATAACCAGACTCGCAGCTAGCGTCTGACCTGTTGAAATCAAAGGAGTTTCTTTTACTCCAAAAACAGGAGTGGGCATGATCGGCAAAGACGTGATCGACTATGAAATCTCCCTCGACGGTGTCCCCCCTGGCTAAGTGCGATAACCATTCATAGCTGGATCAGCTTGGCGCTGATCCAGCACAAAATCCCCATAAGCGAGCATGGCGGTGTCCCAATTCACATCCATATGGGACGCCATCACCTGAATGTCGCGCCAGTGTCGTTGCACCGGACTCGCATCAAAAATCGCCGCAGTTCCCATTTGCCACACCAGCCGTTGAACAGCCTGCACGCACAACCGAATCAGATAGGCACGATCTCGCTTGAGGGTGACCAGCTCTTGCAGCGACAGTGACCTGCCTGCAACACCTGCACTATGGAGTAAAAAGGTAATGGCTTGGTAAAGGTGCCTGGCGCAGCTCAATTGCGCAGCACTTTCCGCGAGTCGTTCCAGCAAGATTGGCCGAGCCTTTAATGCCCCGCCCTCCTTCGTTGATTCATGCTTGCGCAGTGCTGCAATGCAGTCGTCGTACGCACCCTCCGCGCAACCAAGCACAGGGCCGATGTGCAGACTGCCCAGATACGGAATGAACTCCACATCAAACAGGTAGCCATCCGGATTGTGCCGGGCGCCTACCGGGGCGGGGCCGAAACACTCCGATTGCGAGACCACCCAATCGTCTGGCACAAATACATCGTCCAGTCGTAGATCCTTCGATCCGGTACCGCACATGCCAGCGACGTGCCAGGCATCTTCGATCTGAACCTGCTCAGCCCTGAGAGTGATTAACAACGGATGACCAGGCGATACATCCGCAGGATTATCCCGGCGCGCGGATACGATAACCCAGCTGGCATGATCGATCCCCGAGCTGAAACGCCAGGTTCCGCTAACGCGAAAGCCACCGTCAACTTTCAGGATCGAGAGATCCCTGGACACAGAGGCAGTGGCAATGATTTGCCCCGGCCCATCGGCAAAGACCTTCTCCTGGCATGAGTAAGGAAGCCGCCCGACAATCGCCGCATGGCTGCCCACAAGGCCAATCATCCAACCGGTCGACGGACAAACCCGCGCGGCAATTCGAGAGGTTTCAACCAGGGTTGGCCAATCGCGTTGCAGTCCGCCATAACGTCTTGGCACGAACAACTGCATAAGCTCTCCGGCAAGCAAGTCGTCTACAGTCTGCCGCGAAATACAGCGGGCCCGCTCAGTTTCAGCGGCAAGAGTCCGCCATCGCCCGAGGAGTGCCCTGGCTCGATCGCAGGTTTCATGATGTCCCAATGGCAACTCTGTCATCCAATCCATCAAAACCGCCTCCTAACGATCAGCCGCAGGCTGTGAGAGCTTCCTGACAACCGGATGTTCGAAGCAGAAACCATGGGGGATAAAGGGCTGGCCAAGCAGTTCGATAAACCGGGTGATGCTGTTCTCGTCGTTGGAGGCAACAAACTCATAGAAGTTGGTGCCGTTCCAGATGAGATAGACATGCGCAAAATAACGGGTCGCTGCTTCGACGAAATCGGAAAAATGAATCTGGCCATTCTCCATCTGCGACAACATGGCATTCCTTTTCCAGGCTATTTCCTCCTCGCAAAAGTAATGAGCCTTGTGCTGTTCGTCCTTTACCCGTTCCCGCCGGTAGTACTCGTCGACCTCGGGCTGATTGAATTTCTCCAGGAAGAATGCGAGGCCATCCTCACGCAGGAAACTCGAAACACCTTTCAGATGCTCGTCCCTGTTTCTGCCATAGAACTGGAAAGCCGCCATCTCATAGAGATAGTCAACCCCACGAAACGGCACCTGCGAATCCAACGCTTGCGCTACGATCTCGCGGTTCACCTGAAGAAACGACCCAGAGTGGAACGTGCAAAGTTCCTTGTCGGCATGAGCGTCGAAATGGATCTGGTTCGCCTTGTTCGGTGAGTTGGTCAGCGTCCGTATTGCGCCCTTGGCGTATTTAGCCAACGACCTGCCGCTACTCCCATCAAACGCATCAATCTCCCACAAAGTGAAAACTCGATCGTCCTGTTTGCGCCGCTCGAGGGTATAGCGGGCAAGCGCCACGCCGACATGGGAAAGCTCTTCCAGAATACCCGGCACGCTGGCCAGAAAATGCGAAAAAAGCGGACCGGTCTGCGCCACCAGCAGATCATGGTAGGCCAGCACCTCCTGGTCCTGAATCTGCTCGCGTATTCTCGTTGTCACAGGCTGCCTGGGCACCTGGACCTTGCCTCTGGCCAAGTCGTCAAAATAGTCGGCCAGCTTGTTCATCGCAGAATCGACAAAGGCAGGATTCGAATCGGTGATCATTTCCGTAATTCCGTTTACGCATTGAATGTTTATTAAATGGCCACAGCGCCGGCTGCCAAGAGATGCGCCGTCGTTTTACCGTTGAGGTTGCGTGGCAACGCCTCATGAAAACTGACAACGCCGGGCACCATGTACCAATCCAACTGCGTGGCGCAGTACTGGACAAGCGCGTCAACCGACAACTCACAGCCTTTTTTCAGGACCACACAGGCCTTGGGAACATGCCCGGCAACTTCATCCGGCAGAGGGATCACGACGACCTCGCTGACGGCCTCGTGCGAGAGGATGACCTGCTCGATTTCCCTGGGGTTGACCTGAAACGTGCGCCGGGTGAAAACGTTGTCCTTGCGGCCGACGAAATACAGGTACTGCTCGCTGTCCATCCTGAACAGGTCGCCGGTGAAATAGACCCGCGCCTCGCCGAACAGATCGTTTCTGAGCACACGCCGGGTCAGCTCCGGTTTGTTCCAGTAGCCGAGCATTACCAGATCGCCAGCGACGACCAGTTCACCCACCCGATCTGGCTGGGTGATACGTTGCAGGTCTTCGTCAACGAGGAAAACCTTGACCCCGGGAATCGGCTTGCCAACTGACCCGGGACGTTGATCGAGCTGCTCCGGCGGCAGATACGCGACCCGCTTGCACTCGGTCAGGCCATACATGGAATAAACAGCAACACCTGGAAGGGACGCTCGTAATTGACGTATATGCTTGGGCGGCAGCGCTTGCCCGCTGCTGGCGATGTACTTCAGGGATTTGAATACTTCGACTTGAAACGCGTCCGGTTCGGCCTGCAACAGAAAGTGAACGGCGGGCGGCAGGATATGCATCGCGGTGATGCCATGTTGCCGAATCAGCTCAAGCATCTGCTCGGGCCGTTCGGGCAGCGCATTCTCGGTCACCGAGCGACCGCCTCCGAGCAACGGCATCATGATGTTGTAGAAGCCATAATCGAAATGCAGGGGTGAGAAATTCAGTACGACCGCATCCTCGAAGTTGCCCAGATAGCTAGACACCGCGTCGTAGGCCGCCAGCATGTTGCGGTTGCTGACCGCGACGCCCTTGGCGTCCTTCGTCGAGCCGCTCGTGTGGAAAATCACGCAAACCTCGGCACCGTTCAGCGCCCCGTCGCACACAGGAAACACCTCGTTCAAGCCATCGAATCCAGTGGTGCGCCACTGGCCCGGGCTGAATCGCTCGCCCATGTGCAGGACGAACTGTAGATCGACCTTCCCGGTCAGTTCGTCGAGGCTTGCACCAGCCGGTACGATCAGGGTCTTTGCCTTGATATCGTTGAGCTGATGGATGAGTTTTTCGGCGGCAATACCGTAATGCATCAGGACCAGCACGAACCCGGCCTTCATCACGCCGAGCGCGCAGGCAATCGTTTCGAGGGAAGTAGGCGCATGCAGTGCGACCCGGTCCCCCGCCGTCATCCCCGTTGCCAGCAACTGTTGAGCCACCGCGCCAGCCAGCTCATCCAGCTCAGCGTAAGTGAGCTGCTGCCCTGCGACAGCCAGTGCGATCTTCTCTGGCGTATGCTCGGCGTGGTCTTTCACATAGTGATGAAAAGGTCTCATTGGGCTACCTCGTTGCCATCCACCAGAGGCTCTTCGCCCGTGTTCGCGTTGGCCGCTTCATTGTCCTTGGGAACGAGCAATACAATCGCACCGACGATGACTTCAAAAATCCCGCTACCGACGATGACCATGCCGGTTTCGAACCGCGCATAAAGTGCCGCACCGCAGGCCCCGGCAATGAGGATGGAGGCACCCAGCGCGGCAAAGCGCAACCTTGCCAGCCCGGCGATCTCGCTTTGCTTGAATGTGGTTTGAATCAGCAAGATGAATGAAATGTCGATCAGCGGCCCGCCGAGCGCGGCCAGGCCGGCGCCGAACATCATCCCGGCCAGGACGTACTCCGCTGGTAGATACATCACCGCCGCACCGATGGTCGCAATGCCCAGGCCGTTGACCACGGAGCCGAAGGTAAAGCCCCCATACAGGCGGCGGATATGCAGGTTACCGACGACAAAAATAGAGATCAGGTTGCCACAGCCATAGGCGCCCATGATCAGGCCGTAGGCGGCAAAGCCCTGTACACCGAAACCCTGGATGTCGTACTTGACCACAGCCAGCGCCATGCCGATGGAAATGCCCAGACTCCAGGCGACGTTGCCCAACCCGGCACACACATACACCGCCTGCATCTGCCGGCGACGGACAAGGCTGCGCCAACCGGCAGTGAAGGCGGCACGCCGACTCGTCACCTTGACCGGTTGACGAGGCAATGCCTTGCTCAGTTTCATCACCGCCCAGGCCGAGATCAGGAACGTCAGGCTATTGAGGGTAAACAGATGTTCAAGCGGAATCAGCAGCGTAATGGCCGCGGCCAGCATCGGTCCGATCACCCGAGCGACCCGGATGATCGCGTCGAACAGCGCGTTGACGGCCTGCAACTGGTCCGGCGCCGCGACAATGCGTGGCAAGCTGGCGCGCAAGGCCGGTTCGAACAAAGAGTTGACGATCATCATGAGCATGACTGGCACCGCCAGCATCCACAGGCTCATGATACCCAGCACCCAGGCCAACATCGGAATCAGCGCGAGCCCGGCCCGTGCGAGGTCGGCACCGATCATCGTGCGCCGATGGTCCCAGCGTTCGGCCCAGATCCCTCCCAGCAACGCACCCGCCAGCGCGGCGCCGCCGCGCAACGCACTAAGCCAACTCGCATCGGTGCCGGCGATCTGCACCGCCATCCAGGCGACGGCGATCGCGAACAATTCGTCGCCGATCGAAGATAGCGCCAGCCCTCCCCACAGCAACGCCACAGGCCGCTGACGCAACGGTCTAAACAACTTCATATCATCAATTCCGCAAATGAAGACCTGCCACACAACGGACCTGTACGCCCACCCTTATCGGCGCGTAAAACGTCGAAGTCGGGTCTGCTCCAGCGTTGATAACTTTGTCATTGATTCGAATAAACTTTACCTGCGCGCAACAACCAAAACGCGTCATCCGGGGAAGTACCAGGTGAGGTTTCAAAGTGGCGAAGTACCGAACTGGAAGTTCGCTGCTCAATAAGAGGAGGCGCTCTGATTATTTATCGAGTGACGTTCGGTCCCCACAAGCGGAGGATTGAAAACACTGACCAGGATGAGGTCCGTAAACTTGCCACCCCGCAGATAGTGACGATCATGTTTGTCCAATACATACATATCGCCCGGGCGAATCGGATGAACCATGCCATCCATATCCTCAATCTCCCCTTCACCGGCAATGCAATAGCAGGCCTCAAGATGATTGCGATAATGAAGAAAGGACTCCGTACCAGCTCGCACCACTGTGTGGCAGATAGTAAAGCCGATGCCATCCATCTCCGTTAGCAAACGGTGGCTGGTGCCAGCCCCCCACTCGACAAAAAAATCGGTTTTTTCAACATCAGAGATACTACGGACAAACATATTCAGCTCCTTATGAATATATAGACGACTGCATCAAGGTTCCAAGGCGGCCTGATCGGCCATGCCGGAAGCGCCACGCCAACAACGTAAAGGCACGCTCACACATGACCAGTGTCCAGCCGACCACGTGAAGTGCATTCATATCTATAGATAGCGCTGTCTTTTGCGAAACCGAACAAACCTAATACCTGACTCGGGATACAAAACAATCAAATAACAAGATAAGCAGAATATAGCCTGCAGAAAAGCAGGGTATAGAGTCGCGGGACGTAGGATGTACACACTGCGTGTGTCACTATGGCGAGTTAGTCATTCCCTGACCCTATTATTCTCCTGTAGTCAACGTTAACTACGCCCAAATAGTACGCGTGCAACTTTTAGGGTGTCAATGAGTTTTTCTTATGTAGCTCACACTAAGACGAGTGAACTATTCGAGCGTCGCCCGTGACATTTCAGTTACAAAACCCCCACAAAGGATATAACAGCCACTATGTTCTCTATCAAAAAGCGATAAGAAGTTAATATACGCAGTCAGCTCTTTATATTTCAGACACTACTTCAGACCGCCAGATTCCGAAAACCCGCACAGATACCCGAAACCTGACGACGGACCGCAACGCAGCCTCGTTAGTGCGCACCCTCATCGCGTGAGTCAGCCGCTCCACCGAAGAAACCTCGGGATGAGAGCTCGACGACTCCGAAAGCCCTGGAAACCTTCCCCGGGCTTTTTCGTTTCTGCGTCGCTTTTGCATTTCTGTGCGACAGATCTCACTTCAGGGACTCCCGTACCACTTCCTCATGGTGTTAGTTTGGAAATGTTTCTGTCTCATCGATCAGAAATTTCTGACAAACCACCTGCAAAGGAATGCTCCCAGCAATGGACTTCTCACTCAAGCAACTGGCCGCGACAACCTTGATACTGGCCAGCCTTTTGGCGTTCACCACGTCAGCTCATGCCAACATCACACCGCTCCAGAGCGCGACCATCCTCAAGACCTTCAGCGATACATCAGTTACGGATTTCAGGCAGTTCCTGGGTAGCCTGGCCAAGAGCGACCTCGCCCAAACCGCCTACTTCGGCCCGGCAATCAATGCTTTCCAGGACAACAAGCCCCTTGCTCCTGAACAACAGAACGAGATCCATCGCCTGCTTGGCATCTACGCGCGGGTGAAGTACGGCAACGCTGCCACCGAGACTCTGCGCGAACTGGTAGCAATCCCGACCTTCCGCGTGGAGGGCGTTGCCCAGCACGAGAATCCCGAATTCATCAAGATCGCCGACAAGCTCAAGGGCCTTGCCCAGGCTTTCAACCTGAACTTTCGCAACATCGACAACCGCGTCTATGAAATCTCCCTCGAAGGCGATGGCGATGAAGTCGTGGGCATTCACGCGCATGCCGACGTAGTCCCCGTGACTCCGGAAAACTGGGTCCTGAAAGATGGCACCCGGCTCGATCCGTTCAAGGTCACCCAGGTCGGCGACCGCATGTACGGCCGGGGCACCGAGGATGACAAGAACGGTATCGTGGTGGCGCTCTACGCCATGAAGATCATCAAGGAAGAGAAATTGCCACTGGCGAGGAATTTCAAACTGCTGGTAGACACCACCGAGGAAACCACCGGCGACGCCATCCCCTATTACTTCGAACACAACCCGACACCCGACTACAACCTGGCGCTGGATGGCGGCTATCCAGTAGTGATTGCCGAGAAAGGCTACGGTACCGTCATGGCGAGCTTTGCCCGACGTGCCGCAGAGGGCAAAGGCGCCGAAATTACTTCAATGACGGGCGGCTTGGCCACCAACCAGATTCCGTCGACCTCGGTTGCCACCGTTGTGGGTGACAAGCCCGCCGAATTGGCCGCCAGCCTGCAGCAGGCCGGCACTGATTATGCCAAGCGCAACGGCGGCAACTTCGAGGTGACCGCCAAGGTCGTCGGCAAGGACGTCACGCTGACGGTCACCGGCGTTTCCGCCCACTCCTCCGAGCCCGAGTCAGGCGTCAATCCGGTGGCAAGGATGCTGGGCTTGATCAACAGCCTCGATGGTAAGGTCGCGCTCAAGCACAACCACATTACCGACGCCGCCCGCTACGCCGCCGACAACTGGGGCCTGGACTACCTCGGTGGCAAACTGGGGGTTGGCTTTTCCGATGCCTTCATGGGACCGCTGACCACTTCCCTGACCTATGTCGGGATGGATGACAAAGCCTTCAAGCTCGCGGTCAACTTGCGCATGCCGGTCGGTAAATCCCCGCAGACGCTCAAAACCGAAATCGCCGATAAGCTTGGCGCCTGGAGCAAGCAGACCCACATTGCCGTGGCCTTCAACTACTCGATCGCCGAGCCGATGCACCGCAACCCTGAGGGTGAATGGGTCAAGGCCCTGCTGGCCGTGGCCAGTGAAAACCTTGGCATGGAACACAAGTTCGGCACCTCCCCCGGCGCCACCTCGGTCCATGAACTGCCCAATGGCGTGCAATTTGGCCTGGCCAGGCCCGAGGTCAAGTACACCGGCCACACCGACAACGAATTCAAGACTGTCGACCAGTTCCTGCTGGACCTGCAGATCGTGACCGAGATGATGGGGCGCGTCGGGCAGTTGCAGAAGCTCTGATCCACCTTTCGGACCCGCTATCCTGGCGGGTCCACTTTTTTGACTGTCTTGACATTCGGGCGCTACCCAAGCAACTGACTCAACGCCGCTCGCAGCTTTCCGGGTTTGACCGGTTTGTTCAGCAGCGGCGCGCCAAGTCGTTGCAAGGAGCGGCGGCACTGATCACTGCGGTCTGCGGTGATGATCACGGCGGGAATGGCGGCGGCGAAATGCTCGCGCAGGTGCCGAATCACGTCGCAGCCGATGACCCCATGGTCCAGGTGGAAATCCGCCAGAATCAATTCCGGTGCCCGCCCCTGCAAGGCCAGCAGCGCAGCGCTCTCGTCGGTTGCCGTCACCACCTCGCAGCCCCACTGGCCGAGCAATGCGCTCATGCTCTCGAGGATGCTCACTTCGTTGTCCAGCACCAGCAGACGACGGCCCGGCAAAGGGTTGCCGGTACTCGGCTGCGGCGCCGCCTGATGGATGGGCAGCGGCACTTGTTCGCCAATCGGTACCTGAATGCTGAACATCGAACCGCGCCCCGGCAACGAGTGGACCTCGACCTTGTGCTCGAGAATTCTCGCGATCCGCTCGACGATAGCCAGTCCCAGCCCCACGCCCTTGCGGTCGGCGGCACGTCCGACGTCCAGCTGGTTGAACTCCAGGAAAATCGAGTCCAGGCGGTCGGCCGGAATACCGCGACCAGTGTCCCAGACTTCCAGGCGCAGGCTCTTGCCACGTCGCCGGGCGCCCAGCAGGATGCTGCCCTGCTCGGTATAGCGGCAGGCATTGCTGAGCAAGTTACGCATGATCCGCGACATCAGCCGCAGGTCGGTGTGGATGGCAAAATTGCCCATGTGTACCCGCAGGTTCAACCCGGCCGCTCCGGCCACCGACTGGAACTCCGAGACCAACGGGCCCAGCAGTTCATCGAGGCGATACAGGGCGATGTCCGGCTTGACCGCGGCCTGGTCGAGACGGGAAATATCCAGCAGATCGGTGAGCAGGTCTTCGGCACCTTCCAGCGCCTGGTGGGTGCGTTCGACCAGCACCTGTTCAACACTGGGCAACGGGCGCTCGCGTAAAGTGGAGATCAGCAGGCGCGCCGCGTTCAACGGTTGCAGCAGGTCGTGGCTGGCGGCGGCCAGGTATTTGTCCTTGCTGTTGTTGGCCGCCTGCGCCGCATCCCGGGCATCGCGCAAGGCCTGTTCGATCTGCTCGCGCTGGGCGATCTGCTGTTGCAGGTTGCGGTTGGCTTCGAGCAGTTCATCGGTGCGCGCAGTAACCCGTTGTTCCAGCTCATCGTTGAGCGTCTGCAAGCGTTGCTGGGCCAGTTTGCGCTCGGTGATATCGGCGACAAAACCTTCCACCAGGCCCTCCTGATCCGGCTTGAGCAGCAAGTTCATCAACACATCGATGTGGCTGCCGTCCTTGCGTCGCAGCTGGGTTTCATAACCCAGCAGGCTGCGTTGAGCTTGCAGGGTCTCAGCGATGTCCTGCACTTCCTGCGCATCGCCGACGAACAACTGGCTTGCCAGATCGGCTCGGGAAAACAGCACTTCCTGTGGTGTCTCATAACCCAGCATGTGCGCCAGCGCCGGGTTGGCGGCGAGCATGCCCTGTTGCAGGCTGGCCTGGAAAATTCCGTGGACTGCGTTTTCGAACAACCATTTGTAGCGGTTGCGTTCGGCTTCCAGCTCGTCGAGACGGGCCGCCAGCTCCGGGTAATGACTCTTGCGCGCCGAATGATTGCCCAGCCCCAGCAATCCGGTCAGCGCCCGTTGTTGCTCGTCAGAGGGCTTCGCCATAGACGACCTCGACATCACGCTGGCTCGACTCGCGGGGGTTGGTGAGAATGCATGGGTCATCCATCGCATGCTGGGACAGGAACGGAATGTCAGACGTGCCAACGCCGTGCAGCCCTAGGGTTTCGTGGAAGCCAATGGCGTGTTTCAGAGCGATAAGGTGCTCCACCAGGCGCCCACAGATCTGCCGATGATTGAGGCCGCGGCAGTCGATGCCGAAGGTCTCGGCAATCACTTTGAAACGCTCCGGTGCCGAGCTGTAATTAAACGCCACGACATGCTCCACCAGCACCGCGTTGCACAAGCCATGAGGCAGGTCGAGGAAACCGCCCAGGCTGTGGGACATGGCGTGCACCGCACCGAGAATCGCGTTGGAGAACGCCAGGCCGGCCTGCATGCTGCCCAGCATGATCTTTTCGCGCAGGGCGATATCTGTCGGGTTGGCGATCATCTGTACCAGATTGCCGTTGATCAGCCGCATGGCCTCCAGCGCATGCGGGTCGGTCAACGGGCCGTGACCGGTGGAGACGAATGCCTCGATAGCGTGCACCAGGGCATCGATGCCGGTACAGGCCGACAGAAACGGGTCCATGCTCAGGGTGGTTTCCGGGTCGATCAGCGACACGTCCGGCACCACGGCCTTGCTGACGATGGAGAACTTCATCCGCTCCTGCTGGTTGGAGATGATCACGAACTGCGAAACATCCGCCGAGGTGCCGGCGGTGGTGGGGATCAGGATCAGCGGCGGGCTCGGTACGCGGATCGTGTCCACGCCCTCGAACTCGAGAATGCTGCGACCGTGGGCAACGACGATGCCGATGCCCTTGCCACAGTCCATGGGGCTGCCGCCGCCTACGGCGACGATCACATCGCAGTGGTTTTCACGGTAGATGTCGGCCCCCAGCATGACCTCTTCGACCCGCGGGTTGGGCGACACGGCGCTGTACAGACAATAGTCGATGCCGAGGGCCTGCAGGCTGGCCTCGACATCGGCGACCCAACCGGCAGCGATTACGCCGGGGTCGCTGACCACCAATACCTTGCGCGCGCCGAAGGTCTTGGCATAGTTGCCGACGTTATGCCGGCAGCCGGCACCAAAGATGATTTCAGGCGAAACGAATTTACGCAGCTGGCTGAGACTCTGGCTCATTGGAAAGCCTGTTTTTATTGTTTTGGAAGGTAATAGCCAGCCTAAAGCATCCCGCTGCGAATGCAATCAGACCAAAGGGTAGCCCGCGCCTCAGCCGCGAAAGATCAACTGCGACGCCTTCTCGTTGCGCAAAGTCAGCTGCTCGATCCCCTGCCCCGGCGCTTCGGCTTGCCGGCGGGCCTCGAGGATCTTGCCATGGTGCGGTGATTTGCTGCACACCGGGTCCGCATTCGCGGCATCGCCGGTGAGCATGAACGCCTGGCAACGGCAGCCACCCAGGTCCTGGTGTTTTTCATCGCAGGAACGACAGGGCTCGGTCATCCACTCATCGCCGCGAAAGCGATTGAAACCGAAGGAGTCGTTCCAGATGTGCTCGATGCTGTGGTCACGCACATTGGGAAACTGCACCGGCAACTGACGGGCGCTATGGCACGGCAACGCGGTGCCGTCCGGGGTGATATCGAGAAACAGGTTGGCCCAGCCGTTCATGCAGGTCTTGGGGCGTTCTTCGTAGTAGTCCGGGGTGACGAAGATCAGCTTGCAGGGGTGACCCTGCTGCTCCAGACGCTGGCGATATTCGTTGGTGATGCGTTCGGCACGCTGCAACTGCTCACGGGTCGGCAACAGGCCGACGCGGTTGAGTTCGGCCCAACCGTAGAACTGGCAGGTGGCCAACTCGACGAAATCCGCCTCCAGCTCCAGGCACAACTCGATGATCTGTCCGATCTGGTCGATGTTGTGCCGATGGGTGACGAAGTTCAGCACCATCGGATAGCCCTGGGCCTTCACCGCCCGGGCCATCGCCAGCTTCTGGGCGAATGCCTTGCGCGAGCCGGCGAGCATGTTGTTGACCGCCTCGTCGGCGGCCTGGAAGCTGATCTGGATATGGTCCAGTCCGGCCTCCTTGAACTGCCGGACCTTGCGCGTGGTCAGGCCGATCCCCGAGGTGATGAGGTTGGTGTAGTAGCCCATGTCCCGGGCGGCCTTGATCAGCTCGGCCAGGTCCTGGCGTACCAATGGCTCGCCACCGGAAAACCCCAGTTGCGCAGCGCCCATGTCCCGTGCCTCGCGGAACACGCGGATCCACTCGGTGGTGCTCAATTCCTCGCCGTGCCGGGCAAAGTCCAGGGGGTTGGAACAATACGGGCACTGCAACGGGCAGCGATAAGTCAGTTCCGCCAGCAGCCACAGCGGCGGGCCCGGACGCGGGTCATTCGATCCAGTATTGAGCATGGGCCACCTCCAGGAACGCCAGCACATCTTCATCGATCCCCGGCACCTCGGGGAAACGCGCCGACAACAGCTCGATGATCGACGCCACATTGCGCTGACCGTCCACCAGGCTGAGGATCTCGCCGGCACTGCGATTGAGTTTGATCATGCCTTCCGGGTAGAGCAGCACATGGCAATCCTGACGGGCTTCCCACTGCAGGCGAAAGCCACGACGCAGTGCCGGTTGCAGGTGACGTTCGATGCCGCTCACAGGACGATCCCCCGATGCCAGACTGCCTCGCGGGTGACGCTGTGGTACGGCGGGCGCTCCAGTTCATAGGCCATGCTCATGGCATCGAGCATGCTCCACAGTACGTCGAGCTTGAATTGCAGAATCTCCAGCATCCGCTGCTGCCCCTCGCGCGTGACGTAATGCGCCAGGGTAATGCGCAAGCCATGTTCAACATCACGCCGCGCCTGACTCAGGCGTGTACGGAAATACTCGTAGCCGGCAGGGTCGATCCACGGGTAGTGCTGCGGCCAGGCGTCGAGTCGGGATTGATGGATCTGCGGTGCAAAGAGTTCAGTGAGCGAACTGCTGGCGGCCTCCTGCCAACAGGCGCGGCGGGCGAAGTTGACGTAGGCATCCACCGCAAAGCGCACCCCCGGCAGGACCATTTCCTGGGACAGCATCCGCTGACGCGCAATGCCCACCGCCTCCCCCAGCCGCAGCCAGGCCTCGATTCCGCCCTCGCTGCCGGGCACACCATCGTGATCGACAAGGCGTTGCAGCCACTCCCGACGCACCTCGCGATCCGGGCAGTTGGCCAGAATCGCCGCATCCTTGAGCGGGATGTTGAGCTGATAATAAAAACGATTGGCGACCCAGCCCTGGATCTGTTCACGCGTGGCGCGCCCGGCGTACATCGCCTGATGGAACGGATGGTGAATGTGGTAATAGGCGCCCTTGGCGCGCAGTGCCTGTTCGAACTCGGCGGGGGCCAGTGGTGTGTCAGTCATTTCGGATCTCCGGGGAATAACCGTTGGATTCTGTGGTGTTTGTTCTGGCCTCATCGCGAGCAGGCTCGCTCCCACAGTAGAGCTGCTGTGCGCAGAAAATCGGGGCCGACTCGAACCCCTGTGGGAGCGAGCCTGCTCGCGATGAGAGCATCCGCTACAGCAAAATACTCATGCCGTCATAGGCCACCTCAACATCGCGCCGTGCCAGTTCGGCGCGTTCGGCCGAGTCTTCGTCGAGGATCGGGTTGGTGTTATTGATGTGGATGAGAATCTTGCGTTGACGGGGAAATCCCTCCAGCACGTCGAGCATGCCGCCGGGGCCGCTTTGCGCCAGGTGGCCCATCTCGCTGCCCAGACTCTGGCCGACTTCGCACAGGCGCATTTCATCGTCGCGCCACAGCGTGCCGTCGAGCAGCAGGCAGTCGGCGCGCTGCATCCACCCCAGCACCTCGGTATCGACCTCGCCCAGGCCGGGGGCATAGAACAGGCTCGCGCCGCTGCGCAGGTCCTCGATGAACAGGCCGATGGTGTCGCCCGGTTGCGGGTTGCCGCGATTGGGCGAATACGGTGGCGCGTTGCTGCGCAACGGGATCGCCCGCCATTGCAGATGCTCGCAAGCCGCGATCTGGAATGGCTGACTGTCCAGCCCGACGGGCTGCCACTGCAAACCGCCGTTCCAGTGGCTGAGCATGTTGAACAAAGGGAAGCCGCTGCTCAGGTCCTGATGGACCCGCTCGGTGCACCAGACCTGATGCGGGCAGCCTTCGCGCAGGCTGAGCAAACCGGTGCAATGGTCGATCTGGCTGTCCAGCAGCACGACCCCGGCAATCGCCGTATCACGCAAACGACGCGCCGGCTGCAGAGGGGCGAAGCTCTCGAGTTGGGTGCGGATGTCCGGTGAGGCATTGCACAAGACCCAGTCCACACCATTGTCACTCAAGGCAATCGATGACTGGGTACGACGCTGCGCCTTCAGGCGGCCATTACGCACGCCGCTGCACTGGCGACAGTTGCAGTTCCATTGCGGAAATCCACCGCCAGCGGCGGAACCAAGAATGCGGATATGCATGGACAGTGCTCCCGACAAGAGGCCCGGCCACCGTGCAGATGGCCGGACGGAACATCAACGATTGGCGAAATACATCGTCACTTCGAAGCCAATACGCAGGTCGGTAAACGCGGGTTTAGTCCACATGGGTCAATCCTCTTCTTGTGCCGGAGCATTCCGGTAGAGGCATTAATACACGCGAGGACAGACGCCCGAATGCTACTTTCGAAGGAGGTGGTGGGGTGCCTTGGTAGGGGGTGCCGCGCAGATACTGGAACCCTACAAAACCAATGTGGGAGCGAGCCTGCTCGCGATAGCGGACTGACAGTCAACATCACTATCGACTGTACTGGCCTCATCGCGAGCAGGCTCGCTCCCACAGGGTTTGTGGCGTTTTTGCGGGTTAGAAGAAGCCCAGCGGGTTGATGTCGTAGCTCACCAGCAGGTTTTTGGTCTGTTGGTAGTGGTCGAGCATCATTTTGTGGGTCTCACGGCCAACGCCAGACTTCTTGTAGCCACCAAACGCGGCGTGGGCCGGGTACAGGTGGTAGCAGTTGGTCCAGACACGACCGGCCTTGATCGCCCGGCCCATGCGGTAGGCGCGGTTGATGTCGCGGGTCCACAGGCCGGCACCGAGGCCGAACTCGCTGTCGTTGGCAATCGCCAGGGCTTCGGCTTCGTCCTTGAAGGTGGTGACACCCACCACCGGACCAAAGATTTCTTCCTGGAACACACGCATTTTGTTGTGGCCCTTGAGCAGGGTCGGCTGGATGTAATAGCCGCTCGACAGGTCGCCTTCAAGACGTTCAGCCGCACCGCCGGTCAGCAGCTCGGCGCCCTCCTCCTGAGCGATTTTCAGGTACGAGAGGATCTTGTCGTATTGCTGCTCGGACGCCTGGGCGCCGACCATGGTCTCGGTGTCCAGCGGGTTGCCGCGCTTGATCTTGACGATCTTCTTCATGACCTCGGCCATGAACGGTTCGTAGATCGACTCCTGCACCAGCGCACGGGACGGACAGGTGCAGACTTCGCCCTGGTTGAAGAACGCCAGCACCAGGCCTTCAGCGGCTTTTTCGATGAACGCGGGCTCTGCCTGCATGATGTCGGCGAAGAAAATGTTCGGCGACTTGCCGCCCAGTTCCACGGTCGACGGGATGATGTTCTCGGCGGCGCATTTCATGATGTGCGAACCCACCGGGGTGGAACCGGTGAAGGCAATCTTGGCGATACGCTTGCTGGTGGCCAGGGCCTCGCCGGCTTCGCGACCAAAGCCCTGGACGATGTTCAGCACGCCCGGCGGCAGCAAGTCAGCGATCAACTCGGCGAAGACCATGATCGACAGCGGCGTCTGCTCGGCCGGTTTGAGGACGATGCAGTTACCGGCGGCCAGCGCCGGAGCGAGTTTCCAGGCGGCCATCAGCAGCGGGAAATTCCACGGAATGATTTGCCCGACCACACCCAGCGGTTCGTGAAAATGGTAAGCGGTGGTCAGTTCGTTGATCTCGGCGGCGCCACCTTCCTGGGCACGGATGCAGCCGGCAAAGTAGCGGAAATGGTCTGCCGCCAGCGGTACATCGGCGTTGAGGGTTTCGCGCACAGCCTTGCCGTTGTCCCAGGTTTCGGTCACCGCCAGCACTTCGAGGTTCTGTTCGATGCGGTCGGCGATTTTCAGCAGCACCAGCGAGCGATCCTGAGCCGAGGTCTTGCCCCAGGCGTCGGCAGCGGCATGGGCAGCGTCCAGGGCCTTGTCGATGTCTTCGGCGGTGGAGCGCGGGAACTCGGCGATCGGCTGGCCGTTGACCGGTGAAGTCGTGGTGAAGTACTGGCCTTTGACCGGGGCGACAAACTCACCGCCGATGAAATTGCCGTAGCGTGTCTTGAAGGAAACGACGGCACCGGGTGTTCCGGGTTGAGCGTAGATCATGATGAACCTCTGCTGGGTCGAGGCCTGTCGGTCAACAGGCGATAGACCGATAGTAGAGAGCCCCACAGCCCGGACGAATGCGCCGTTGGCAGGGGGACTCTCGTCATTTGGTCGTAGTATTGCCTTGAGGGTATTCAGGCCCCTCCAGGCTCAGATCAATGCTTGGCCACCAGGTCCTTGGGCAGTTTGAAGGTCCAGAGCATGCCGCCCTGGTTGAAGTCCTTGACCCGCTTGGCCACTTCGCCACCCCACAACGGGACAGCACCGCCCCAGCCGGACAGCACCGAGACGTACTGCTCGCCATCCATCTCCCAGGTAATCGGTGAACCGAGCACACCGGAGCCGGTCTGGAACTCCCAGACCTTTTCCCCGGTCTTGGCGTTGAAGGCCTGCAGGAAGCCTTCCGGCGTACCGGTAAACACCAGATTGCCCTTGGTGGTCAGCACCCCGCCCCACAGCGGCGCGTAGTTTTTGTGCCGCCAGACTTCCTTGCCGGTTTTCGGGTCAATGGCGCGCAGCACGCCGATGTAGTCTTCGTTCAACGGCTTGATGGTGAAGCCGGCGCCGAGGAATGCCGCGCCTTTTTTGTAGGCGATGCCTTCGTTCCAGATGTCCATGCCCCATTCGTTGGACGGTACGTAGAACAGTCCGGTGTCCTGGTTGTAGGCCATCGGCATCCAGTTTTTCGCGCCGAGGAATGCCGGTGCGACAAACACCGAACTGCCTTTTTCTTCAGTGCCTGGCGCGCCCGGGCGGCTGGCTTCGTTGTAAATAGGCCGGCCGTCCTTGTCCAGGCCGCTGGCCCAGGTGATCTTGTCGACAAACGGGAAGCCACGGATGAACTTGCCGTTGGTGCGGTCGAGCACGTAGAAGAAGCCGTTGCGGTCAGCGGTGGCCGCGGCCTTGATCTCCTTGCCGCCGTCCTTGTAGTTGAACGAGATCAGCTCGTTGACGCCGTCATAGTCCCAGCCATCGTGCGGAGTGCTCTGGAAGTGCCACTTGATGGTGCCGTCATCCGGGTTCAGCGCCAGACGCGATGAGGAATAGAGGTTGTCGCCAGGGCGCAGGTGGGAGTTCCACGGTGCCGGGTTGCCGGTACCGAACAACAGCAGATTGGTTTCCGGGTCGTAGTAGCCGCCGAGCCAGGGCGCGGCACCGCCGGTTTTCCAGAGGTCACCCGGCCAGGTCTTGCCGGCTTCGCCTCCGGAGATGCCGTTCTCGATGGCCTTGCCGTCCTTGTAGACGTAGCCCATATGCCCTTCGACCGTTGGCCGGGTCCACAGCAGGTCACCGTTTTTCGGGTTGTAGGCTTCGATCTTGCCCACCACCCCGAACTCGCCGCCGGCCACGCCGGTGATCAGCTTGCCGTTGATCACCAGCGGTGCGGCGCTGATGGAGTAGCCTTCCTTGTGGTCGGCCACTTTCTTGCTCCAGACCACTTTGCCGGTGTCCTTGTTCAGGGCCACGAGCTTGGCGTCCAGGGTGCCGAAAATCACCAGGTCGTCGTACAGCGCCACACCACGGTTGATCACGTCGCAGCACGGGCGGATGTCGTCCGGCAGGCGTGCATCGTACTGCCAGAGTTTCTTGCCGGTGTGGGCATCCACCGCAAACACCCGCGAGTAGGATCCGGTCATGTACATCACGCCATCCTTGACCATCGGCTGCGCCTGCTGACCGCGCTGCTTTTCACCGCCGAACGAAAAGGCCCAGACCGGGCGCAATTCCTTCACGTTATTGACATTGAGGATATCCAGCGGACTGTAGCGCTGGCCCTGGACGCCGAGGCCGTTGGTGACGACCTGCCCGGGGTTTTTCGGGTCCTGGAGAATGTCCTGATCGGTGACGGCGGCCAGGGCCGAGCCGGACAGCAACATGGCACTGAGCAGCACACTGAGGGCGAAGGGTTGACGACGTACGGGGTGGGTCATGACGGCTACCTCTGCGGTTATTGTTGTACCCGGAAATTTCTCCGGTCTGACGCAGATTCTTGGGCGCCGCCGCCGGTGCAACAATTGCCCGCAGTGCGGAGATTGCTAGTTCCTTAGTACATATCGAGGATGAGGGAGCGTCAGTGCCGGTACTGCCAGCGCTCGCCCGCAGCGCAACAGCCGACGCAATGACGCCTATCGGTTATTGGTACATGTCGGGTACGTCATAGCGCAGGCCATAGCTGGCATAGATCGCCTTGAGCGTGCCGTCGTGGATCAAGCCTTCCAGCGCTTCCTCTACCGCATAGGCCAACTGACGGTTGCTTTCATGCACCGCCATGCCGATCTCCCAGAGCTGCTTGCCCATGTTCGGGTAGGCGTTTTCTGCCAGCGCCAATTGCGGATCGGCCGCCTCGTGCACCTGCCAGTCGATCTCGCCGCGCATCGCCATCACCGCATCGACCTCGCCGGCCTTCATGGCAGCAAAGGCCTGGGGTACGCCCGGATAGTGGTGAGTACTGGCCCTGAGCATGCCGTTGAACACCGAGGTCAGGTAGAACGACGGCACACTGTCGACTTCAACCCCGATGGGGTGATGCTCGAACACCGCAACGCTGCCTACCGACTCCAGTCGACGACGGTCGTAAGCGACCTGCCATTGCTCGTTCTGGTAAGGCCCGAACATCACTACGTGGCCGTTCTCCAACTCACCGAGCTCGTTGCGCTTTTGTGAGTAGTCGCGGTCATACGGTACGCGCATCATCAGGTCGGCCAACTGCTGGTTGCGCAGTTGGCTGCCGCGCCAGATGTAGTCGCGCAAATCGTCGTCGAGCTTTTCTCCCGGCGGCGCCCAGATCAGCGTGAGACGGACACCGAGCGCCTTGGCCAGGGCCCGGGCCAGTTCAACATCGACCCCTCGTGGCGTGCCCGCCTCTTCGAAGCTGTAGGGCGCGAAATCCTTGTAGACCGCGACCTTCAGCTCCCCTTCGGCGATCATTTGATCAAAGGTGCGGACCTGCGCCTGCACCGCCTGGCAACACAACAACACTGCACTGATGAACACCGCGAGCAGGCGCATGGGTCATTGCTCGACATGCACGCTGTCGAGGTAGGTGCGCACCGCCCACAGCGCTTCCTGGCTCAGGTAGTCGGCCATCTTCGGCATGTAGACCCGACCGTCGCGCACTGCACCATTACGGACACGCTGGACGAACCATTCATCACCCGCTTCGCCGACATCCAGCAGGCGCAGGTCGGGGGCAATACCGCCGGACTTGGCTTCCAGGCCATGACAGGCGGCGCAGTTCTGGTTGTAGGCCGAAGAGCCGATTTCCAGAGCCTTGTCATGTTCAGGGGAGGATCGATAGGGATTCGCCGCTGCCCAGCCATCGGCATCGACCTGCACGCCGGCATCCTTGATCGGGGTCAGGCCCTTGGTTTCCACTGCCTGGGGGACCACGTTGCCATGGGCCCAGGTCGCACCGGCACCGAACAGACCGGTCAGCAGCCCTGCAACCAGCAAGGCGTTGCGTTTTGTTGTCATTGTTTTGCCCTCAAGATTGCACGCACTACCTCTCTACAGAGGCTACGGGCTCATCTTAGGAACAGCRCAGCACGATCCGAATGCTGCTTTGGTGGCCGCATGCTCATCCCTTGGTAGTAGGGCTTGTGGCGAAACGCTTGGCGATTGGCGGCCTGCGCGCCTAATACCCTGGGGTCACGGGGACCACCAGCACGGCGACAGGGCGGGCTCCGTGCAATTTGTCGACGCCGATCAAGCTCAGGATCAGCAGCAACGGCAGGAGCAATGCTTTAAGAATTCGCATGATCGTTGTGCTCTGGATGGGTGGCTGTTACCCATGCTAAAACCGCGCCGCACTTGGCAAGTTACGACCTTGGTACTGGCTCACTGGTACTTTCTGCATATTTCGCTGCCCTCCCGGACTTCCTATGCTGGCGCCATACGAAGTGGAGTGCCCTATGCGCCAGCTTATTGGTTACGCCCTGTTCTATTGGTTGGCGATTGCCTGCTCCGCGTTGCTGGCCACCCAGAGCCAGGCGGACGACGACCCGTTGCAAGTGCGCATCGGCTACCTGGGTTATCGCCCCGATCCCGGACCATTGCTGTCCACTGTCATCCCCGAACCCACCGATGCGGGGTTGCGAGGCGCCGAGTTGGCAATCATCGACAGCAACAGCACCGGGCGCTTTCTCAAACACGACTATCACCTGCAAAGCACCGTCGTCGACAGTCCCGAAGCGTTGCTCGAAGCCGCCAAATTCCAGCACGCTCAAGGCCTGCGATTGTTCGTGGTGAATGTGCCGCTGGACAGTCTGCGCCAGCTCAGCGCCGCCCTGCCCGACAGCCTGCTGTTCAATGCCGGCAGTGCCGATGACAGCCTGCGCAGCACCGACTGCCTGGCCAACGTGCTGCACAGTCTGCCCAGCCGGGCGATGTTGGCCGATGCACTGGTGCAGTTCATGGTGGTGCGCAAATGGCAGCGGGCGTTGCTGATCGTCGGTCAGACGCCGGAAGACCAGGCCTATGCCGCCGCTCTGCGACGGGCCATGAAACGCTTCGGGCTGAAGATCGTCGCCGAGAAACCCTGGACGTTCGACAACGACCAGCGCCGCAGCGCCCAGGCCGACATGCCCCTGTTCACCCAGACCGCCGAATACGACGTGGTGCTGGTGGCGGATGAGCGCGGCGACTTCGGTGAATACGTCCCCTACCAGACCTGGTACCCGCGCCCCGTGGCCGGCACCCAGGGACTGACCCCAACCGGCTGGCACCACACCGTGGAAACCTACGGGGCCGCCCAGTTGCAGAAGCGCTTCGAAGCCTTGGCCGGACGCTATATGAACGACCGCGACTTCGCCGCCTGGGTCGCCGTGCGCAGCATCGCCAGCGCAGTCAGTAAACTGCGCCAGACCGACCCGGTCGCCATTCGCCAACTGGAACTCAGTGACCAGTTGCCACTGGACGGTTTCAAGGGCCGCAAACTCAGCTATCGCCCATGGAACGGTCAGTTGCGCCAGCCGATCCCTATCGTCCAGCCGCGAGCGCTGGTCAGCACCGCGCCCGAGGACGGCTTTTTACACCCCACCAATGAAATGGACAGCCTGGGTTTCGACAAACCTGAAGTGAGTTGCCGCTATCCCTGATCAAACCACCACAACAACAATAAGGAATCCGCCATGCGCCGCACCCTGCTCACTTGCGCCCTCCTGCTCGCCGCCGGGCAAGCCGTGGCGAGCACCGCCTGGGTCTCCAACGAGAAAGACAACAGCCTGAGCCTGATCGACATGCAGACGCTGCAAGTCACCGAGACCCTGCCCGTGGGCCAGCGCCCGCGCGGGCTGTTGCTGTCCCACGACAATAAATTGCTGTACATCTGCGCCAGCGACTCGGACCGGGTCCAGGTGATGGATGTGGCCACCCGCAAGATCATCAAGGAGTTGCCCTCGGGCAAGGACCCGGAGCAATTTGCCCTGCACCCCAACAACCGCTGGCTGTATGTCTCCAACGAGGACGATGCACTGGTGACGGTGATCGACACCGAAACCGCCAAGGTCCTGGGCCAGGTCAATGTTGGCGTCGAACCCGAAGGCATGGCGGTCAGCCCCGACGGCAAGTGGGCGGTCAACACCAGTGAAACCACGAACATGCTGCACTGGATCGACACCAGCACCCAGACCCTGACCGACAGCACCCTGGTGGATCAGCGGCCGCGTTTCGTCGAGTTCAATCGGGACGGCTCGCAACTCTGGGCTTCCGCCGAGATCGGCGGCACGGTGACCATTCTCGACGTGGCGACCCGCAAGATCCTCAAGACCCTGAGATTCCAGATCAAGGGCGTGCACCCGGACAAGGTGCAACCGGTGGGCGTCAAGCTCAGCGCCGACGGCAAGTACGCCTTCGTCGCACTGGGCCCGGCCAACCATGTGGCGGTCATCGATGCAAAAACCTTCGAGATCCTCGACTACCTGTTGGTCGGGCGACGTGTCTGGCAGATGTCGTTTACCCCGGATCAGAGCCAGTTGCTGGCGACCAACGGGGTCAGCGGCGATGTATCGGTGATCGATGTCAACAGCCTCAAGGTCATCAAATCGGTGAAGGTCGGACGCTACCCATGGGGCGTGGTGGTCACGCCATGAACGCCCTTGACGTCTGCGACGTGAGCTTCGCCTACGGCCCGCGCGAAGCACTGAAACAGCTCAGTTTCAGCCTGGCACCGGGGCGTTTCGCGGCATTGCTGGGGCCCAACGGCGCGGGCAAGTCAACGCTGATCGCCCTGCTCACCCGGCTCTATGACCTGCAACGCGGGGATATTCGAGTCGGCGGTTGCTCGTTGCGCAACGCCGCGCGCCCGGCCTTGCGCCAATTGGGGGTGGTGTTCCAGCAAAGCACTCTGGACCTGGACCTGAGCATCGAACAGAACCTGCGCTATCACGCCGCGCTGCAGGGTTTGTCGCGTGGCCAGAGCCAGCGGCGGATCGATGCCGAACTGGCGCGCCAAAGTCTGACCGAGCGACGGCACGAACGGGTTCGTGAACTCAATGGCGGGCATCGCCGGCGGGTGGAAATTGCCCGCGCCCTGCTCCACGAACCGCGCTTGCTGCTACTGGATGAAGCCAGTGCCGGCCTCGACCCGGCCAGCCGCCTGGCGCTCAATCGGCACATTCGCACGCTGTGTCACGAGCAACAGATCAGTGCGCTCTGGACCACCCACCTGCTGGACGAAGTGCACCCCGACGATGACCTGCTGATCCTCCATCAGGGCCGGCTGGTCGCCAGCGGACAGGCGGACGCACTGAGCCGGGAGCACGGCGGCGATCTTGATTCCGCTTTCGCCCGCCTCACCCCTTCACCCGGCCTCGCGGCCACTATCGGAGTCAGCCCCCGATGAACGCATACTGGCGGTGTTTCAGCGGCATCGTGTTGCGCGAATGGCTGCGCTTCGTGTTGCAGCGCACGCGATTTCTCAGTGCCCTGGTGCGCCCGCTATTGTGGCTGCTGGTGTTCGCCGCAGGTTTTCGCGCCGCCCTGGGTATCGCGATTATCGATCCCTACGACACCTACATTCCCTATGAGGTGTACATCATCCCCGGCCTGGCCTGCATGATCCTGCTGTTCAATGGCATGCAGGGTTCGCTGTCGATGGTCTACGACCGGGAGATGGGCAGCATGCGGGTGCTGCTGACCAGCCCTCTGCCGCGAGCCTTTCTGCTGGGCAGCAAACTAGTGGCCACCTCGTTGATTTCCCTGCTGCAGGTTTATGCTTTCCTCGCCATTGCCTGGCTGTACGGCGTGCAACCACCGGCGGCGGGACTGCTGCTGGCGTTGCCGGTGCTGCTGCTGGTGGCCCTGATGCTCAGTGCCCTGGGGCTGCTGCTGTCCAACGCGATTCGTCAGTTGGAGAACTTTGCCGGGGTAATGAATTTCGTGATCTTCCCGCTGTTTTTCCTGTCATCGGCCCTGTACCCGTTGTGGAAGATGCTCGAGGCCAGTCAGTGGTTATACTGGCTCTGTGCCCTGAACCCATTTACCCACGCGGTGGAGCTGGTGCGTTTTGCCCTGTACGAACGCCTCAATCTGCTGGCATTGGCGGTGTGCCTGGGGCTGACCCTGCTGTTCAGCTCGCTTGCGGTGCTGACTTTCAATCCCCAGCACGCAGCGCTACGCAAGGCCGGATAACCCGTCTCCTACTTTAGTACTGGTTTTCTTATCTATGGTCGCATTCACAAAGCGCCGTCCCTGGCATGTAATGGCTCCATGACAAACAGGATGAGAGCCTGTGCCGCGTGCCTTGCGTCGCCGGCAGCGCCTTTCCCTGACGCCATAGCCTGAGAACCCTTGCCCCACCCTAATCACAATAACGAGGTGAAAGGCCATGTATAAAATTCTGATTGCCGACGATCACCCGCTGTTTCGCGAAGCCATTCACAACGTTATCAGCGACGGCTTTCCGGGCAGCGAGGTGATGGAGACTGCCGACCTCGAGAGCGCCCTGACGCTGACCCAGCAGCACGACGACCTGGACCTGATCCTGCTGGATTTGAACATGCCCGGCATGCATGGCCTCAATGGCCTGATCAATCTGCGCAACGAGGCGCCGACCATTCCGGTGGTGATCGTCTCTGCCGAGCAGGACAAACAGGTGGTGCTGCAAGCCATCACCTATGGCGCCGTGGGCTTTATCACCAAGTCTTCGCCACGCTCGCAAATGACCGAGGCAATCGAGCAGATCCTCAACGGCAACGTCTACCTGCCGCCGGACATCATCCGTACGCAAAAAAGCGCCTTCACTCGACGCATGAGCGAAACCCCGAGCTTTCCGCCCGAATTGCTCCAGGCCCTGACCCGCAAGCAACTGCTGGTGCTCGAACGCATGACCAAGGGTGAATCGAACAAGCAGATCGCCTACACCCTGGACATCGCCGAAACCACGGTCAAGGCCCACGTCTCGGCGATCCTGCGCAAGCTCAACGTGCACAACCGGGTGCAGGCGATCCTCAGTGCCGGGGACATCGACTTCGGCGCTTATCTGCGGCGCTAGGTTCTTCTGCCGCGAGAGCCAAAGATCGCAGGCTGCGATCTTTGGCTCTTCGCTCGCACCTCAAGGCTGTCCGAGCAGATGGCTCATCGCAGTCTTGAGTTTCATCGGCCGCACCGGTTTGTGCATCAGGGTGTGGCCCCGTTCGCGGATCTGTTGCTTGAGTTCGTTGCTGTAGTTGGCAGTGATCATCATCGCCGGTATCGGCAGGGCCCGACGCGCGTTGATCCGCGCCACGGCATCGACACCGTTGCAGTCGTTATCCAGGTGATAGTCGGCAATCAGCAGGTCGGCTTCGGCATGGTAATTGTCCACCTGACGCGCCAGGTCTTCTTCCGATAATGCCGTGACCACCAGGCAGCCCCAGCCTTCGAGCAAGGTCCGCATGCCGGCACAAATCGCTGCATCGTTGTCCAGCACCCACACCCGCGCACCGCGCAGGCGTTCGAGCATCGGCTCGCTGATCGCCGGGCTCGGCTGAGCCTTGGGCGCAGTGGCGCTGAGGGGAACTTCGACGGCAAACATCGAGCCCTTGCCCGGCCACGAGCGCACCCGAATCCGGTGGCCGAGGATGCCGGATATCTTCTCGACGATAGCCAAGCCCAGGCCTAACCCGCGATCCTGGTTCGGGCGCTGCACATCACCGCGTTTGAATTCCTGGAAAATCTCTTCCAGACGCTCCTCGGCGATCCCGATGCCGCTGTCCCAGACTTCGATCGACAGGTGTCGGCGATGCCGTCGGCAGCCCAGCACTACCCGGCCGCCGGGGGTGTAGCGAATCGCATTGCTCAACAGGTTGCGCAGGATCCGCGCCAAGAGCTGGATGTCGCTACGCACCAGCGCCGAGCAGGCCACAAAGTGCAACTCAAGCCCTTCGCTGCGCGCCACCTGGGCATATTCGGTGGCCAGGTTGTCGATCAATTCGCTGAGGGCGAACGGCGCGATATCGGCCTTGATCACCCCGGCATCGAGCTTGGAAATATCCACCAATGTGCCCAGCAGATTCTCCACATCCTCCAGGGAATTGCTGACATTGCGCACCAGTGTCGCATTGGCTACCGGCTCGCGGCGCTCGAGCAGCGCACTGGTAAACAGCCGCGCCGCGTTCAACGGTTGCAGCAGGTCATGACTGACGGCAGCGAGGAATTTGGTTTTCGACAGGTTGGCCTGTTCGGCCTCCAGCTTGGCCTCGCGCAAGCGCGATTCGACCCGACTGCGTTCGTCGATCTCGCGCAGCAACTGGTCATTCAGGGTAGTCAATTCGGCCGTGCGCTCGCGCACCCGCAGCTCCAGATTCTGATAGGCCTGGTGCAGCGCTTGCGCCGTTCTGCGACGCTCGGTGATGTCGCGGATCAGCACAAAAATCCCCACCACCTCACCACTGGCCAGACGGTTCGGGACATAGGAGCGCAGCATGTAGCGCTCCTGATTATTGATGTTGGTTTCGGCCACCTCAAAGGTCACGCTCTCGCCCGCCAATGCCCGCGCCACATAGCTCTCCAGCCGCTGATAGTGCTGTTCGCTGTGCACCTCGCGCAGACTCTGGCCGAGCATCACGCCCCGTGGCCAGCAATACCACTCTTCATAGACCTTGTTGGTGAACTCGTAGACCAGATCGGCATTCAGATAGGCGATCAGCGCCGGCACATGGTCGGTGATCAGGCGAATCCAGCGCTCGCTCTCACTGAGGGCCTCGGCATGCTGATAGCGTTCAGTGATGTCGGTGAAGGTGTTGACGAAGCCGCCGGTGGGCAGCGGATGGGTGCGGATTTCCAGTACCCGTCCGTCGTAAAGGCGCTGCTCGCATTCGTGGATGATCCTCCCGTTGGCGTCGCGACTGTCCGGGGTCAGCAGGCGCAACTCACTGTCGCCGATCACCTCGGCAAAGGGCCGGTGAGCGGCCACCGGCGCCAGGCCGCTGAGTTCGAGGAAGCGCCGGTTCCACAACTCCAGGATGCCCTCGGCGCTGACCATGGCCACCCCTTGGGACAGGTTGTCCACCGCACGCTGCAACAGACGGGACTTTTGCGCGACAGCCTGTTCGCGGCGCACGGTTTCGCTGAGCTTGACCTCGGTGATGTCGGTAAACAGCATCACCCGCCCGCCTTCCCGGGTGGACCGCTCGCTGACTTGCAGCCAACAACCGCTCTGCAGCCGATAGAGCAGTTGCTCGTCGGCATGGCCTCGCGGTTCTTCATTGAATAGCCCGGTGGCAGTCATCAGTCGCTTGACCTCGGCCAGCCGCATGCCAGCGATAATCCGCACCTTGCTGTTGGCCCAGAATGCCTTGAATCGGCTATTGAACAGCACAATGCGCTGGTCTTCGTCGAACAGCACGAAGGCATCGGAGATGCTCTCGATCGCGTCGATCAGATACCGGTGAGCGGTTTCGGCCCGCAGCCGGGCTTCGCTGAGCAAGTGATTGCCGGCCTTGAGTTCGGCCATCGCCTGGTTCAATGCATCGGTGCGCTCACGGACCTGCTCGGCCAGCACCACCGAATGCTGAAAGGCCGAGTAAGGGTCATTGCCCCGCGTCACCCCGGATTCGATCCGCTCGATCAGCGCGTCATTGATCCGCTGTAACTTGCGGTTCTCATGCTGCAGTCGGACAACCTGCTGTTGCAGTTCAACGACTGACAGGGGTTCGGTTCCGGGCAATGGCAACTCCGGTGAAGGTTTGGTTGATGTGCATGCCATTGAACTGTTCTCCATAGGTGTTGAAACCCATCACCCGCTGCTCGCGCAAGAACGCGCCGATCTGTTCCAGGCCATCTCCGTCTTCCAGCTCCAGGCGCCGGAGAAAACAATCGCAACCGATGGTCAGCAGCAGCTCGCCGAGACGCGCCTGCAAACCGTCGAACAAATGTTGCAGATTCGGCAGCATCGGCCCGGGGGTCATGGCGGTCAGCACGATGCCGTTCTCTACCGCACAATAAAAACTCAGGCTCAGGTCCGGATGAACCTGCTGGATCGCCCGGACGTAATACTGGTCGTGGATCCGCACCGCCAGCGGGTGGGCGGCGAATACCCGGTGATCGAGCTCGGCCACCGGCACACCGATGTGGCGCGCGTACTCTTCGGCGGCGGGCTCGGCGTTAAGCTCGAAGACCCGACGCTGGGCGCTGTCGGCGCCCGTCACCACCAGCTTCTCTTCGCGGGGCAGGATGTGATGGGTGGTGAACACTTCGAAATCCAGCCAGGTATTGACCAGCACCACCACCGCTGCGCCGCAGTGGAATTCACCCTCGAAATAGACATGAGTGTGGGTCAGGTAATTGTCGTCGCCGGCTGAGCCACCGAAATGCGGAATGTCCCCCAGCGCCGCACTCAGGGCAGCCAGGACCATTTCCTCACGACTGGACAGGCCATCAAGCAGGGTCAGGGCGAAGCTGTTGCCCTTGATCGGCGCCAGGGTGTTGCTGCGACAGTCGCTGACCAGCCGCTCGACCATCCGCTGGGCGTCGATCAGGCTGAAGCGTTCCATTTCGTCGATCCGTTCGGTGGCGATGGAAAAGTGCCGATGATCGAAACCGACCGCTGTCACGCAATTGCGGCCATAACCAAGGGGCGTGATTTCGCCGGCGCTGGTGCACCCCACCAGGCGGATACCGCCGAAACTCTGCTCCAGGGCTACGCCCAGCGCCTGCAAATCGTATTCGGCGGAACAGAAAAACAACACGAACCCCAAGTGCGGGTGTAACAGCTGCCGCGCCAGTTCCTGGGCCACCAGCCGGGCATCGGTCGCCTGGGACATTGCACTGACGACACCCTCATTCTGGGCCTGCTGCATCTTCGCCTCCTGCCGGCGCGCACTATGAGGCCTGAGTGTACGAAGCCTGCCGGGCACCACGAATGCTACTTGGGTAGGGGTTAGCCGCTTCCATGGGATGAAAAGGCCGGTCGAGCAGGCGTTGCCACCGAAGGATCGCAGCCTTCGGCGGTGCCTATGGGATGTGTGTGTGTAGCAATCTGTGCAGGCGCTGCAGCAGGCGACGATCCTGGCGATCGCGCCTGCAAAGACAGCCGGGCGGATGATCGGGGTTTACCAGGTCAGCACGGCCCCGACGGCGAAGGTATCGGTATTCTCGTTCTGGGCAATGGTTTGATGGCCTTTGATTTCGAACTGGTTGTATTCGGCGACCAGCTTGAGGTTGTCATTGACCTCATGGAACAGTGCCACACCGCGGGTTTGGTAATCCGCACCGCTGCCGACTACACCGTTACCATCGTCCTTGGTTTTGCCATAAGACAGCGCCAGGCGATTCTTGCCGAGCGTGTAGGAGCCCTGCAGCAAGTAGCCATCGCTGTCGACATTTCTCAGGGTCGGCTGGCCGGCGTTGTTGGTAAAGAACGGATTGATACCCTTGGCCTGAAAGCCGGAACCGGTAAGCGACAGCCCGCCCATCTTCGCCTGCACGCCGTAACCGACGCCTTTGGAGGTGACCGAGTTGACGGTAGAGTCGGTGTTGTCCGAGGTCTGGTAGCTGCCGTTGACCCAACTGTAAATCTTCGCCCCGGCCACATCGAACTGGTAAGTGATCTCGCTCTCGGTGCGAGGGTTCTGCTGATAGGCCTTGCCGGTCGGACTGCTGTCGTTGGTGCTCACCGGATCCATGATGCCCACCGCGACTCGCAAGCCGTCCATGACCGGCGTGCGGTAGGTGATCTGCGAGGTGGGGAATGGATACGGGTAACCGCTGCCGATATTGCCGAACGACACCCCGCCGCCATCGACCAGGCCCAGGCTATCGCTGGCCTGACCATACCCGGTGAGCAGTTCATCGAGCAGGATGTTGGAGCGCGCAAACAGGCCGAAATCCTTACCGATCAGCACCTCGCCCCATTCCGGATTGGCCACGGTGCCATAGAACTGGCGCACATCGATAGCGGTGTCGGTGCCCTTGGTCTGGCTGTCGTTGATGGTCACCCAGAAGGAGGCCCGGGCCCCGAGTTTCAGGTCATCGACCTGCTTGCCCATGTTGAAGCCCAGATAGTTGGGCAGAAACCCCATCTTCACCCGGGCCTGGCGGCGGTCGAACTGATCACCGGCGCGATCAACCTTGCTGTTCACGTAAAAGGCATTGATGTAGCCGTCGGTAGAGAACGTGGTCTGGTCCTTGTCGTACAGCATGATATCGGCCTTGGCGATAGCGCTCAGGCCAAGCATCGACAGGCCGACAATGACCGCTGGCAGAAGATGGGGCAAATTCTTATTGTTGTTGTGCATGGCGCGCTCCGAACTCGGGGGACGAAATGTCGGAGGCGATTATCGAAAGCTGGCGAACAGCCTTATACGGTGCCTTGGAAGGGGTTGGCAGATGCTTTGGGCCTGTGGGGGTGGCGCGATGACTTGGACCCTGACCGGGTCATGCCACGGTGCAATACTTAAGGTGCAAGCCTTGTGAGCGGCTGCGGATCAATACCCCATCTTGCTGATGAACAGCGAAATCAAGCCGGTTGTTGAGCTGATAAAGCGTTGCCGTGACTGATTGAACTGAGGTTTAAGGTGAGTGCGACTTACTTGGCCGAACCGAATCCGCTTGTACGCACCGCTGCTGAAATCCTGCAGCACTATCACTCCGCCCCCATGATCAACGCACTATAAGTTCAATGAATACTGACCACTAAGAACGGCCTGCCACTTCATTACCTCGCTAGCCATAAGTCGAATACTGCTCCCACGAGTTGAACCTTATAGTGCACAACACACAATAAAAATCGACGCCTGGTACTTTAAATGTCCCTGAGAAAAGCCCCAGTAAAAGCGCTTCCGATAAATGAGGAACTCTTACAATTACTTCAGGCAATTGATAATGCTCACGCCTCCTGGAGATCCACTGTCAAGCATATAGACGCGGCATGTGATGAGGTATGGCTCGCTCGGATGTGGGAGGTTGAAAACCTTGAAAGCCACTACAGAGACTGTCAAGACCAGCTGTTTTTTTATCTGAAACAAGCGATCCATCTTTAAATCACCTGCCACTGCCCTGCGCGATTTTCAGGCGCTTGCGCCATCAATACGGGGCAACCAGAACCAGACGAGCGTGAACATTCGACTAAAGCACAAGGCAACACTTTTGGCGCCCGAAAAACATCCTTAGTTAAGGAGAGGATATCTCTGGCAAAGCCCGACAGGCGTAGAGCTGTATCCTTTCAGTCACGTTACAACCAACTGATTCATACACCCTGATGTTTTTTACAAATGTCCCGAAACGCCATCTGAAACATGAGAGTGGCGATTCTAAAATTAAAGCATTGGGGTTCAGGGTCGACATTCAGGGCGCCATGATCAATCAACCTGCATTATTACCTGGAGTCCTTATGTTCGGCTGGATCAGCAATTTCCGTGTCAGCGCTAAATTAAGCCTGGGGTTCGGCCTGGTACTAGGGCTTGCGTTGTTACTGGCCGCCACCGGCTGGTATGCAATTATTACATTGACCGACCGCGGCCTTAAGATTGAAAAAATTGCTCAAATCAGCGATTACACCAAAGACTTGCGAATCATTCGTTTACGCATAGGTACACACCCTCAAGCGGATGCCTATCAACCGCTGCAGAACACCCTGGATGACCTGGCAGCCCATCTGCACAGTATCAGGGAACATTTCACTGACCCGCTTGATCAAGACCTGATTCAACAGCAGAACAACTCGGTCAAAGAGTACGGACAACTGCTGCATGACCTGACCCAACCCAACACTGACCAGGCGCCACTGTTTAAACGTATGGGGCAGTTGGGCGACCTGTTGCTCGACACGACGCAAAAACTCATAGCGTCGCAAAATGCCAAACGCGATGCCGATGCCGTGTCTGCCATGACCCTGCTGGGTCTTGTCGCGGCCTTGACTCTGCTGCTGGGCACACTCGCAGCGTGGGTCATCACCCGACAGATCGTTAATCCATTGCAGCACACACTCCAGGTGGTGAACCGTATTGCCAAGGGTGATTTGAGCGAGCAAGTGCAGGTCAACCGGCGTGATGAGCTGGGCCAGCTGCAATCAGGCCTTCAGCAGATGACGCTCAACCTTCATGAACTGATCGACGGCATTCGATCCGGTGTCATCCAGGTTGCCAGCGCTGCCGAACAGCTATCGGCGGTCGCCGAACATACGAATGCAGGCGTCAACAACCAGAAAGCCGAAACAGATCATGTCGCCACCGCGATGAACGAGATGACCGCTACCGTGCAAAACGTCGCACACAATGCCGATGAAGCCTCTGCTGCCGCGTCCATCGCGGATCAGCAAGCCTGCGAGGGAGAGCAGATCATGGGTGATGCCATTGTGCAGATCACGCGCTTGGCGGAAGAACTCAACCAGTCGGCAGACGCGGTACGCCATCTCCAGGAACAAAGCGATAAAATCGGCGGCGTACTGGATGTGATCAAGGCCGTGGCCCAACAAACCAATCTGCTGGCGCTGAACGCGGCCATCGAAGCAGCCCGCGCCGGAGAGGCTGGCCGTGGTTTTGCGGTGGTGGCGGACGAGGTGCGTAATCTCGCCTTACGCACCCAGCGCTCCACCGAAGAAATTGAAATTCTGGTAGCCGGCGTACAAAGCGGCACTCACGGCGTTGCCACAGGAATGGAAAGCAGCCTGCTGCTGAGCGAAAGCAGCGTGGAGTTTACCCATCGCGCTGTTAGCGCCCTGGAGAACATCGCGAGCAAGGTATCAATCATTCAGTCAATGAATCAGCAAATCGCCACGGCCGCAGAGCAGCAAAGCGCGGTCACCGAGGAGATCAATCGCAGTGTGATCAACGTTCGCGACATCTCCGACCAGACGGCAAGCACCTGCGAAGAAACCGCTTCTTCGAGTGCCGAACTTGCACGCCTGGGCCATGAACTTGAAAGGCTGGTAGGACGCTTCAAAATCTAGCCCTGGCAGAGACAGTCCTGGGCGGGCGGCGCCGCGATGACCTCCTGATTTTGCTCTTGAGCAGGACTAACCCGTCAGCCTTTGAGCAGGTGCCGAATTCGTACAGGCTTTCCAGCGATTTGAAAGCGCCGGGCGGCTGATTCGATTTTCAACTCGGCGCGAGTGACTCGACTGTGATGGCGTAGATGATCGTGCCAGGACTCGTCAAAAAACAGCTCTATCCAGAGTTGAGGATTTTCGGTGTCCTGCATCAGTTGCCAGGAAAAAGAACCATTGCGCTGGCGCATTCTGCGTACGTCGTCCATGGCCTCTTTGAAGGCATCGGCGTGCGCCGTGTCAATCTCGTACTCGACCGTGATCATGACTGGCCCACGTTCACCATCAGCATCGACACTCATCAACGGTTGAGGCCAATGCAGCGAAGGGGCCAGGTCTTCTGCGCTCAGCGCGGGCAGTTTTACCCACCCGCCCACCGCGACTCCCAGCACCATGATGACAGCGGCAAAACTCAGCGATATCGAGATCGACAGCCAGCTGGCGATCAGCCCCCACACCACACCGCCGATGGCCATGCTGCCAAAGAACGTCAGAATGTAGACCGCCAACGCCCTGGCCCTGACCCACGCCGGTACCGATGTTTGCGCAGACACCTGAAGACTGGACAATACCGCGATCCAGGCAGCACCACTGATGAGCATCACCGGGACAAGCAGGTAGAAATCCCGAACCCATGCCAACGCCAGCAAGACTGCCGCATAGATAAGGCTGGCCGATGCCACCAGCAGATTGACCGCAATATGACGACGAATTGCGGGCAGGAACATTGCGCCCGCGACCGCCCCGATCCCGACGCAACCGAGCAAGATCCCGAATTGCTCAGCGCTGCCCTTCAACTCACCTCGCACAATCAGTGGAAGCAACGACATACCGGCGCTTGCGCCGAGAAAGAACGCCAGGGCACGCACCATGACTCGTTGTAGTTCGCGTGAACTACGGGCATGGCGCCAACCCACACGGATAGCGCCAAACAGCCGTTCTGCCGGTAATACGGACGGTTGTGGCGTACGACGCCACAAGGCGAGCACTGCGATAACGCCAAAGAAAGACAGGGCGTTGACGGCAAATGTCGCCCATGGCCCTACCAGGCTGATGATGATGCCAGCGATGGCCGGTCCGAGTGCTCGGGCAACGTTGACCCCCACGCTGCTAAGCGATATCGCGGCGGGCAGATCGTTCGCGGGAACCAACTCGGGTGTCAACGCCGACCACGCGGGCATGGTCAGCGCTGTTCCAACCCCCATGGCCAGCGTAAAGAGGAGTAAAAGCGTCGCGCTCATCAGGTCCGCCAAGGTGATCAAGGCGAGCGCAAGCGCAATGACGGCCATCCCTGTCTGGACAGCCAACAGGTAACGTCGTTTGTCGATGATGTCGGCCAGCGCACCAGCGGGCAGCGCGAGAAGGAACATGGGAGCGGCACCCGCTACCTGCACCAGAGACACCATAAAAGGACTGGCCGACAAAGAGGTCATCAGCCAGCCAGCACCCACTTCATGCATCCACGTCCCGATGCTGGATGCAATGCTCGCGAGCCACAGACTGCGAAACAATCCATAACGAAGCGGCTGCCAGGCCGACGTTGTCGGTGGCTGCTCTTTGGTCATCGTACTCACCCGTCTCTCCCTACAGTTTGCTCAGGAGCGGCCAGCGATGCGACAGACTCGTACCTACTGCCAATTTTCCAGACCCGCCGACAAGAATCGTCGAGAAGATGATCAGCAGCAGCCAGGCGAACTGGCCCTCGGCCAGGCTCCACTCGGGATGAACCCGGATAACCGAGACAACCAGCAAAAAGAGCACAGGCAGTGTCGCAAGGCGCGTCAGAAGTCCGGCTGCGATGAATATCGGACAAAACACTTCCGCGAAAATTGCCAGAGACAAGGTCAACCGAGCCCCCATGCCAAACGGGTCTTCGATCAACGTCAGTTCGTGCTCAAAATTGAACAGCTTGGGCAATCCGTGCACCAGCAACAGCATCAGTACACCGGTGATGCGTAGCCAACACAGCGCTACATCCGGTGCAGTCGTCGTATTCATATCAGATGTGGACATGTTCCATTGCTCCCCACCGCTCGCCTGAGTGCGCCTCTTCCCCTACCAAGGAAGAGGCGCAATTCAGATCAGTGACCTTCCGATGCGTTAAACATGGTTTTGGCATAAATCAAACCAAGACCATAAGCGCCGCCGTGAGCGATAGAGGTTTTCACCGTCTCGTTATAGGTGTCGCTGCGAGCCCAGTCACGTTGCAGTTCCAGCAGGTACTGGAGTGAGGTCATCGGACGCGCACCGGCTTGAATCATGCGCTCGATAGCGCGCTCATGAGCCTCATCCGAAACGTCACCGCACGCATCGCAAATGATGTAGACCTCGAAGCCTTGTTCAAGCGCCGAGATCGCCGGGCCAACAATGCAGACCGAAGTCCAGAGACCGGCAAGAACGATTCGGTCGCGACCGATCTTGTTCACGGCGACGGCTATACGCTCGTCTTCCCAGGTATTCATGCTGGTCCGGTCAATCAGTTCCTGACCGGCGAAGACCGAGGTAATTTCCTCAAACATGGGGCCCGAAAAACTTTTTTCGGCGACGGTGGTAAGAATGGTCGGAACGCCAAACTCCTTCGCTGCCTTGGAGATCAGTGCAGCGTTATTGCGGAGTGAAACAGCGTCGATGGATTTGGTCGCAAATGACATCTGCGACTGAAAGTCGATCAGGATCAGAGCGTGGTTGCTCGGATTGATCAGACCTTTACCTGGTGCTGCTTTTGCGGTTGCCATAACACTTCTCCGGATACGTTTGAGAGGGGCTATTTTCGGCTTCGCTGTAGCAGAGCGATTGTATGGATGTGCGAATCTGGAAAAATCATGCTGATAAAATTTCTTTTTACGCCCACCGCCTCAGGCGTCCTCGGTCCGATCCAGCCGTTCACGCAAGAACTCGATCAACGCCTGCACCGGTCGCGAGCCCTGGCGATGCTGCGGATAGACTGCCGATAACGTCAACGGCGCAGGGCGGAAGTTGTCCAGCACCGGCACCAGCCGCCCGTCCTTCAAGGCCGAACCGACAATGAAGGTCGGCAAATAAGTAATGCCCATGCCGGCGATGGCCGCGTCCTTGAGCAATTCACCGTTGTTGACCCGCATCCTTCCGGTGACGTTCACGGTCAGTGGTTTGCCCTGCCCTTCGAACCGCCATTGCACCTGGCGGCCGTGGCCGTAAGGCAGGCAGTCATGGCTGTGCAAATCTTCGGGGTGAACCGGCGTGCCGCGCTCGGCCAGATAGTCTGGGCTGGCGCAGTACACCCGCTGGATGGAGGCGAGGCGTCGGGCGATCAGCGTCGAGTCTTCCAGCACGCCGATGCGCAATGCCAGGTCGTAGCCTTCACTGAGCAAATCCACCGGACGATCACTCAAGTCCACTTCCACCGTAACGTCGCGATAGCGCTGCAAAAACACCGGCAGCAGGCACCCCAAGTGCGCCACCGCGAACGACAGCGGCGCGCTCAAGCGGATGATGCCGCGTGGCTCGGCGGTCTGGCCGGCGATGCCCTGCTCCACGTGTTCGACTTCGCTGAGCAGGCGCAAGGCTGACTCGTAATAACTCTGCCCCAAGGGCGTGACGTCCAGCCGCCGGGTCGAGCGGTTGAGCAGGCGCACGCCGAGGCGCTCCTCCAATTGCATCAGCCGGCGACTGACGAACTGCTTGGACAGGCCCAACTGATCGGCCGCCGCCGTGAAGCTGCCGGAGTCCATGACCTGGCAAAAAATACGCATGTCTTCGAACGGGTTCATTGTCACTCTCTGGTTGACAGTTAAACGCTTTATAGCCGCTTTTTCACTTTCAGGCACCTCATTAATCTGTGCTCACGGTGTTGCTGAGACCTGAACCCCAGCGTCACAGCAGCCCGATCCCAAGGCATAAAAACTCAAACGATTGAAAAAGGAATTGACCATGAACATCAAGAAAACCCTCACCGCCTCCCTCCTCGCCCTGTCCATCGGCAACGCTTTCGCCGCCGGCAGCCCCGGTGTCGAACACAACACCCAGGCCTTCCTCGATGCCCTCGCCGCCGGCGGTGGCAAACCGCTGGAACAACTGAGCCCGAAAGACGCCCGCGCGGTGCTGACCGGTGCCCAGGCCTCGGTGAAGGTCGATCTGTCCGGTGTTGAAGTCAGCGACAAGGCGATCAAGGTCGACGGTCAGACGATCAACCTGAAAGTGGTGCGCCCAGCCGGGGCCAAAGGCGAATTGCCGGTGTTCATGTTCTTCCACGGTGGCGGTTGGGTACTGGGCGACTTCCCGACCCACCAACGGTTGATTCGTGATCTGGTGGTGGGCTCCGGGGCAGTTGCCGTGTACGTCGATTACACCCCGTCGCCGGAAGCCCACTACCCGACCGCGATCAACCAGGCCTACGCCGCCACAAAATGGGTGGCCGAGCACGGCAAGGACATTGGTGTCGACGGCAAGCGCCTGGCGGTGGCCGGCAACAGCGTCGGCGGCAATATGGCGGCGGTGGTAGCGTTGATGGCCAAGGAGCAGAACACCCCGACCCTGCGCTTCCAGTTGCTGATGTGGCCGGTGACCAACGCCGGGTTCGATAACGGCTCGTACCAGCAGTTTGCCGAGGGCCACTTCCTGACCAAAGGCATGATGCAGTGGTTCTGGGACAACTACACCACCAGCCCGGCCGAACGTGCGCAGATCCACGCCTCGCCACTGAATGCCAGCGCCGAACAGCTCAAGGGCCTGCCTGCCGCGCTGGTGCAGACCGCCGAATTCGACGTGCTGCGTGACGAAGGCGAAGGTTACGCCCGCCACCTCGACGCGGCCGGCGTGCCGGTGACCGCGGTGCGCTACAACGGGATGATTCATGACTTCGGCCTGCTCAATCCGCTGAGCCAGATACCTGAAGTGAAGGCCGCAGTGCGACAAGCGGCGGCTGAGCTCAAGACCCATCTGAACTAAGCCAGGGCCCTTCCCCCACAGCGATGTGGGGCGAAGGGCTTTTATGTGGGAGCGAGCCTGCTCGCGATGGCGTCCTGTCAGCCGCTGCACTGTTGACTGATAGACCCCCATCGCGAGCAGGCTCGCTCCCACACCATCCGGTGCGGGCCACTCTCTCTTTTCCGGCGGAGCTATTCCATGACTTTCATGTTTGCCCACCTGCTGTCCTGGAGCGCCCTGCTTCTGGTGCTCGACACACTGCTCTGGCACCTCGCCCCGTTCAAGCACCGCGCCTTGCGGGTCGGCGTGCGTCTGGCGTTGTTTCTGGCGTTCAGTGCGCTGGTCATCAACGCCGGCGTCAGTCCGTTGCAGGCGCCGTTGTTCGCCGATGACCCTGTTGCGCAACTGGGCGCCACGGCACTGGGGATTCTCTGGTGGCTGTACGCCGCGCGGGTGCTGACCGAAGTGATCGGTCTGGCCCTGATGCGCCGCATCGGTCACAGCGGTCGGTTGTTGCAGGACGTGATCGGTGCACTGGTGTTCCTGGCCTCCATTGTCGCTGCCGCCGGGTATGTGCTGGAGCTGCCGGTCAAAGGCCTGCTCGCGACCTCCGGGGTGGTTGCCATCGTGGTCGGTCTGGCGTTGCAGAGTACATTGAGCGACGTGTTCTCCGGCATCGTGCTCAATACCACCAAGCCCTATCAGGTGGACGATTTCGTGATGATCGACGGCGTCGAAGGCAAGGTGCTCGATATCGACTGGCGCGCCACCCATCTGCTGACCAGCGCTGGCACCCTGGCCGTGGTGCCGAACTCGGTGGCGGCCAAGGCCAAGATCGTCAACCTCAGCCGCCCGACCAACCTGCACGGCGTGTCGATCAGCATCAAGCTGCCGAACCACGTCCGTCCGCGCCGGGTGCTCGATGCCCTCGAGCGGACTCTGCAAGGCAGCAGCAGTCTGTTGCTCGATCCGGCGCCGAAAGCGCTGCTCAAAGAGGCGGGTGAAGAAATGTCCGAATACGTGGCCAGCGGTTTCATTGCCGAACTGGGCAAGAAAGGCGACGTGCGCAATCAACTGTTCGACCTCGCCCATCGGCACCTTGAAGCGGCTGGCATCTCGCGGCATCCGGACGGTGTGATCGAGCCCTCGAGCCGCGCCCGCGCGCTGCTCGATGAAGTGAAGATTTTCCGCTCGCTCAGCCATGAGGAACGTGACCGCCTCGCCGAATCGATGGTGCCGCAGCAGTACACCGCCGGCCAGGTGGTGCTGGATCTGGGCGAAGTGCCGGACAGCCTGTTTGTGATTGCCACCGGTGTCGTCAGCGCCAGCGTGTCCGACGGCAATGGCCTGGCCGAGGCAGGTCGCATGGGGCCGAGCGAAGTCATGGGCGAACAGAGCATCCTTGCCGATACGCCGTCCCAGGCGACGTTCACCGCGCTGACTTCCTCCATCATCTACCGCCTCGACAAGAACCTGACCCGCCAGTGTATGGAGCAGCGCAACGAAGTGGGCCAGGCGTTGAACAAGTTGCAGGCAGTACGGCAACAGAACAGTCGGTTGGCGTTGATGGCCAAGCCTGTGCCGGTCAGGAAAGCTGGATTTCTGGGGTGGTTGCAAAAACGTTGAGCAGAAAAATGCCCGCACATCGGCGGGCATTTTTTTCAGCGGATTACTTGGCTGTGAACTTGGTGTAGCTATTGATCAGATTGCGATAGTTCGGCAGACGCTGCGACAGCAGATTCGCCAAACCTTCCATGTCATTGCGCCAGTCGACTTGCAGCTCGCAGGCCACCGCGAACCAGTTCATCAGATGCGCACCGGCGGCCGACATCCGCGCCCACGCCGCTTGTTGCACGGTGGTGTTGAAGGTGCCGGAAGCATCGGTGACCACAAACACTTCAAAACCTTCAGCAAGCGCCGACAGGGTCGGGAACGCCACGCACACGTCAGTCACTACACCGGCGATGATCAGTTGCTTGCGACCGGTGGCCTTGATGGCTTTGACGAAGTCTGCGTTGTCCCAGGCGTTGATCTGACCAGGGCGGGCAATGAACGGCGCGTCCGGGAATTGCTCTTTGAGTTCCGGCACGATCGGGCCGTTCGGGCCGCTGTCGAAACTGGTGGTGAGGATGGTCGGCAGGTTGAAGAACTTGGCGATGTCGCCCAGCGCCAGGACGTTGTTCTTGAACTCGTTCGGGCTGAAATCCTGCACCAGCGAGATCAGGCCGGTCTGGTGGTCGACCAACAGCACAACGGCATCGTCTTTGTTCAGACGCGAGTAAGGAACGTTGCTCATGTGAAACTCCTCGATGGATGGTTGTTGCGGGGGAGCGCCGGTCACGAAGACCGGCGCTTTGTTTCGGAATCAGAAGGCGAAGCAGGAACAGCCGAATGCGCCCCAGAAACCGGCGAAATCGCTGACCGGCGCATTCGACTGGCGCGCCTTTTCATGGCTGTGCGTATGCACCGCGCACGGGCCGCTGCAATGGTGGACCTGAGCCTGCATCGGCGAATTCGGGCGCCAGTGGCCGGGGACTTTCATCACCGGCGACCAGTCCGGCAGTACCGGTACGCTGGCCGGCCCGAGTTTTTCGAAGTCGCCGGCGGCGTACACAACCTTGCCGCCGACCACCGTCAGTACCGACTCGATCCACTTGATCGCTTCTTCCTCGACGCTGAAGAAGTCCGCGCTCAACGCTGCCAGGTCCGCCAGTTGCCCGACCTTGATCTGGCCCTTCTTGCCCTGTTCGGACGAGAACCAGGCGCTGCCGTGGGTGAACAGTTCCAGCGCAGTGGTGCGCGGCAAGCCTTCCTCGTACAACGCCAGACCACCGACGGTGCGGCCGCTGACCATCCAGTACAGCGAGGTCCACGGGTTGTAGCTGGAAACGCGTGTGGCATCGGTGCCCGCGCCGACCGGCACACCCTCGGCGAGCATGCGTTTGATCGGCGGGGTGTGCTCGGCGGCTTTGCTGCCGTAACGGTCGACGAAGTATTCCCCCTGGAACGCCATGCGGTCCTGAATCGCGATGCCGCCACCCAGCGCCTTCACCCGCTCGATGTTTTGCGGGGTGATGGTTTCGGCGTGGTCGAAGAACCATGGCAAACCGTTGAACGGAATGTCGCGATTGACCTTCTCGAACACATCGAGCATACGGCTGATGGATTCGTTGTAAGTGGCGTGCAGGCGGAACGGCCAGCGTTGCTCGACCAAGTGGCGAACCACCGGTTCCAGTTCCTCTTCCATGGTCTGCGGCAGGTCCGGACGCGGTTCGAGGAAGTCCTCGAAATCCGCCGCCGAAAACACCAGCATTTCACCGGCGCCGTTGTGCCGCAGGTAATCGTCGCCCTGATGCAGGGTGACGCTGCTGGTCCAGTTCTTGAAGTCGGTCAGCTCTTCCTTGGGCTTCTGGGTAAACAGGTTATAAGCAATGCGAATCGTCAGTTGCTGGTCCTTGGCCAACTGCTCGATCACTGCGTAATCGTCCGGGTAATTCTGGAAACCACCGCCCGCATCGATGGCGCTGGTCAAGCCCAGGCGATTGAGTTCACGCATGAACTGACGGGTTGAGTTGACCTGATAGTCCAGCGGCAACTTCGGCCCTTTGGCCAGGGTCGAGTAAAGAATCATCGCGTTCGGACGGGCCACCAACATGCCGGTCGGCTCGCCGTTGGCGTCGCGCACAATCTCGCCACCCGGTGGGTTCGGCGTGTTGCGCGTGTAACCGACAACCTTGAGCGCTGCGCGGTTGAGCAAGGCGCGGTCGTACAAGTGCAAAACGAACACCGGTGTATCCGGCGCAGCCTGGTTGAGTTCTTCAATCGTCGGCATGCGCTTTTCGGCGAACTGGAATTCGTTCCAGCCACCGACCACCCGCACCCATTGCGGCGTCGGCGTGCGATCGGCCTGGTCCTTGAGCATGCGCAGGGCATCGGCCAGGGACGGCACGCCTTCCCAGCGCAGCTCCAGGTTGTAGTTCAAGCCACCCCGAATCAGGTGCAAGTGCGAGTCGTTGAGCCCAGGGATGACGCAGCGGCCCTTGAGGTCAATCACCTGGGTGCCCGAACCGCGCAGGGCCATGGCCTCGGCATCGGTACCCACCGTGACGAAGCGGCCGTTGGTGATCGCGACCGCACTGGCAAGGGGTTTTTCTCGGTCAACGGTATGAAACTGGCCATTGAATAGAATCAGATCGGCGTTCATTGGTTTTCCTCAGGCAGAGTGGAATGAGGTTGTCCGGCTTTCAGCCACGGCGCGAACAGACGCGTCGCCCTGGGCATGAACAGGTACACCACCGAAACCACAATGGTCACGGTGATCAGAAAAGTGGCAACCACGTAATTGGACAGAAAGGCGTTGAGCTTGAGCAGCGGGCCCCAGATCAGCGGCACCAGCAAGGTATGCGGCAGAATCACCAGCAGCGTCACCACGGCCTGTTTCCAGCGCGGCGGTGGCGAACCGGCATCGTCCTGTGGCGCGAACCAGAACTCCTTGACCGGGTTGACCTCAGTCTGGTCCCCATCCGCCAGCATCGGCTCGGCTTCGTTGACCAGCTCCAGCCGTTGCGGCGAATCGAGCCAGCGCTGCATCGCCTCGGTAGAGCAAAAACGCAGCACGCAGGTAAACATGTCCAGGCCGGCGCTCTTGCCGCGAATCACATCCACCCCCAAATGCCCCTCGCTCTGCCCGGCAATACCGACAATCCGCCGCAGCCAGGCTTCATAGGGCACTTCAAAACCGGCCTTGACCCGGTGTTTGACGACCAGGGTCACAACTTCTTCGAAGCCGCGCACCGGGTGGGTGGTTGCAGGGTCGAGTCGATTGGAATCAGGCATAACGAAAGGCTCCGGCGAAACGGAAACTGTGCGCAAGCACACGTGAAAACCAGCGGCGTTGATGCGCCAGGACTTGGTTCGATAATGCCGGTGTGAGGGAGGGGAAAATTGAACGTATGTGCTCTCTTTGCGAGCGGACTTGAGCCTGACACTTTCCTGTGGCGAGCGAGCTTGCTCGCGCCGACCGGTCTGCGCTCGGGCGCGGCAGTCGTGGAACCGGCTGTCGTGTTCTACCTGATGAATCCCGGTGGCTGGTTTTGGGGCCGCTTCGCGCCCCAGCGGGAGCAAGCTCCCTCGCCACAGCAAGCTTGCTTGCCACAGAAGCGAAATCTGGCTGAAGTTTTTCCGCTATGAAGCTGGGATATTCAGCGGCTCGGACATGAACTGAGTAATCCGCGAGCGCAACCATCGCTCCGCCGGATCATTGTCGTGCACCCCGCTCCAGGCCATCGACAACTGTGCCTTATCGATGGGAAACGGCGGATCTTCGGCCCTCAAGGCGCAGCCTTCGACCAGCGCGCAGGCGGCGTAGTCGGGAACGGTAGCGATCATTTCAGTCCCGGCGAGCAACGCCCGCAACCCACTGAACTGCGGCACCCCCAACACCACCCGTCGGGTGCGACCCACCTTGGCCAGATCAAGATCAATGTTGCCGCTCAAATCCCCCGAGAACGACACCATCGCATGGGGCCGCTCACAGTACTCATCCAGCGTCAGCGCTCCAGGCCGGTTGTCTGCGCGCAGCACTTTGCAAGGGATATCCCGCAGTTTCTTGCGTTTGGCATTGGCCGGCAGTTCGGTGGTGTAACTGACTCCGACTGAAATTTCCCCGGATGCCAGCAACGCAGGCATCAGCAGGTAATTAGCCCGGCGCACCACCACAATGATCCCCGGCGCCTCCTCCCGCAGGTGGCTTAACAGCGACGGAAACAAGCCAAACTCGGCGTCATCCGACAGACCAATGCGAAACACATCACAACTGGTAGCCGGATCAAACTCCCTGGCCCGGCTGACCGCCCCGGAGATGGTGTCCATCGCCGGTTGCAGCTCCTTGAGAATCGCCTGCGCCCGTGCCGTCGGCTCCATGCCGCGACCGTTGCGCAGCAACAGCGGATCGTCGAACAGATCACGCAACCGCCCCAATGCAGCGCTCACGGCAGGCTGCCCCATAAAGAGTTTTTCGGCGACCCGGGTCAGATTCTTTTCGAACATCAGAGCCTCGAAAATCACCAGCAGGTTCATATCGACGCGGCGTAGATCGTTACGGTTCATAGGTACGGTTCCATGGTGTTTTTTTCAGCCTGGCAAAGGCTTTTGGACTTTACTCAATCATGGGTTTGCTCGCGCTGTTAACCGGAGGAATTAACAACGTTTAACTCGCAAGCCAAAGCCCTGCGACCAACAATCAAGCCTTCTACGCAAACCTGTTATTCCAAAAGGGATGGTGCTGACCCACCGTGCAGTGCGCCAGCGCATTCCCACCGACCCGGACATTTGCCATGGCCCACGTTCAGCACAACGCCGCCGCATCAGCCACGCAAACGCGAAAAGCCACCACTGGCGGCCTCAGCCCCTGGCGGGAAAGCCTGGTCAAGCAATTGATCCTCGAGCGCCTCAGCGAAACCCTGGAAGTCACCGAACTGGCCCGGGCCTGCGCGATGTCACGCAGTCATTTCTCCCGCACCTTCAAGTGCAGCACGGGCCTGTCCCCCCAGGACTGGATTCGTTGCCAGCGCATCGCCCGGGCCAAGCAACTGATCCAGAACACCGACATGACCCTGACGCAAATCAGCCTGGAATGCGGCTTCTGCGACCAGGCGCACTTCTGCCACATTTTCACCCGCAGCGAAGGCATCACGCCTTTCGCCTGGCGCTGTCAGGCGGTGCGTGCCCTACCCTCTCTCAACAGCAAAAGATCGCAGCCTGCGCCAGCCCCTACGGGTGTGCAGATATCCGCGTAGGAGCTGGCGCAGCCTGCAATCTCCTGATTTTTATCAGGCCTTGAGGAACGCCAGCAGATCGGCGTTCAGCTGATCCTTGTGGGTGTCGGTCAGGCCATGAGGCGCGCCTGGATAGACCAGCAGTTTCGAACCCTTGACCAATTTGGCCGAGGCGATGCCGGCGGCTTCGATCGGCACGATCTGGTCAGCGTCGCCATGCACCACCAGGGTCGGCACGTCGAACCTTTTCAGGTCTTCGGTGAAGTCGGTTTCGGAGAACGCCTTGATGCAGTCGTAGGCGCTCTTGTGACCAGCGGTCATGCCCTGCATCCAGAACCAGTCGATCATGCCCTGGGAAGGTTTGGCACCCGGTTTGTTGAAACCAAAGAACGGCCCGCTGGCGACGTCTTTGTACAGCTGCGAACGGTCCGCCAGGGACGCCTGACGCAGACCGTCGAACACGTCCATCGGCAGGCCGCCGGGATTGGCTTCGGTCTTGAGCATCAACGGCGGTACCGCGGAAATCAACCCGGCCTTGGCGACTCGTCCAGTGCCATGACGACCGATATAACGCGCCACTTCGCCACCACCGGTGGAGAAACCGAACAGCACCGCGTTTTGCAGATCCAGCAGCTCGATCAACTGCGCGAGGTCGTCGGCGTAGGTGTCCATTTCATTGCCGAACCAGGGCTGGCTGGAGCGACCGTGACCACGGCGGTCATGGGCGATGACCCGGTAGCCCTTGGACGCCAGGAAGATCATCTGTGATTCCCAGCTGTCGGCATTCAGCGGCCAGCCGTGGCTGAAGACGATGGGCTGGCCGGTGCCCCAGTCCTTGTAGTAAATCTCGGTACCGTCGCGGGTGGTAAATGTGCTCATGGCGATTGCTCCTTAATTAAGGCGTGGTGTGTGTGGGTGAATCAATTCGATGGATGGCCCATTCGTTCGGCCAGACGCGCTACCCGCTCGCCCAGGTGCGCGGCGGTGCAGCGATCTTCGGGAGGTGGCGCATGGTCCGGGGACTGTTCGACATTCGACTGGGCCATGACCCCCAGGGAACTGCCCAGGCGATTCAATTGCCCGTCAAACATGCCAACGCTGGAGCGCGCCGGCAGCAGGTCGAGGCCGACCCAGATCATTGAGTGCTGAGCGGCGAACACGGCCATCTGCAGCAAGGTGTTGAGCTTGTCGCCGCACAGACAGCCGGAGTTGGTGAACCCGGCGGCCAATTTGTCGCGCCAGGGCTGCGCCAGGTAGAACGACGCAGTAGCCTCCATGAAGCCCTTGAACGACGCCGATGCGCTGCCCATGTACGTCGGAGCACCGAAGATGATCGCGTCGGCGCGGTGCAAGCGGTCCCAGTGCCCATCCACTTCCTCGACCGGAATCAGTTGGCAGGTACTGCCCAGGTGCCGCTCCACCCCCTGAGCCACAGCTTCGGCGATGACCCGCGTATGACCATAACCGCTGTGATAGACCACTACCACGTCGCTCATTCCGTCATCCTCCTGAAGTGTTCATCCCTTTTACTGCTCAAAGCACGAAGACCGGCGCCTTCGGTTGATGGACTGGAAGTAGTGTATTTTTGGGTGTAAACAGGGCGCAGGACGAGTTAAACGTTGTTAATTTTCAACGGGGCGCCTAAAGCCGCGACTCAGCCATTTGCCACCGCCGCGCCCAGTAAATACAGCGCCTGCGAATGGTGCCGCAAACGCTGCATACACTGCACACGCAGGACAGTCGCTCGGTCACTGCGTTGCGTTGACGAAAAAATCTGAAGAACATGCTCGAATACCGCGTGATTGAAGGACGCAAGCAGGAGTGACCCGTTGACCCTTTCCCCCGAACAGGCTGTGCATTTCGGCCCTTACCGGGTCTACCCCGGACAACGTCTGGTGCTGGAGGCCGACCAGCCCTTGCGCCTGGGTCGGCGCGCCATGGACATTCTGCTGATCCTGCTGGAGCACGCAGGGAATGTCGTCAGCAAGCAGCAATTGATCGCGCAGGTCTGGCCCAAAAGCGTAGTCGAAGACATCAATTTGCGAGTGCACATCGCGGCGCTGCGCAAAGCCCTCGGCGACGGTCAAGCCGGCCAGCGCTACATCGTCACCGTGGCCCAGCGTGGTTACAGCTTTGTCGCGCCGTACTCGCTGGAGCACATCGAGCAACGTCCGCCGAGCAGCAGCCACGAGCAGAGCGCTCATAACCTGCCCATTCGTCGGGCTCGCATGATTGGTCGCCAGGCCTTGGTCGACAGTCTGGTGACGCACTTGCCACGCCAACGCTTCATCACCCTTGTCGGCCCAGGCGGTATCGGCAAGACCACAGTGGCACTGCGCGTCGCCGAACAACTGATCGGTCGCTACCGGGACGGCATTCGCCTGCTGGACCTGGCCCCGATCAGCGACCCGTTGATGATCGCCACCCACCTGGCGACACTGCTGGACCTGTCGTTGCACGACACTGAACCGATGAACTGTCTCACGACCTTCCTGCGCGAGCGGCAAATGCTGCTGGTCATCGACAACTGCGAGCATCTGATCGACGCCATCGCGTTACTCAGCGAAAGCATCCTTCGTGGCGCGCCCGATGTGCACATTCTGGCCACCAGTCGCGAGAGCCTGCGGGTCGAAGGCGAATTCGTTCAGCGCCTGGAGTCCCTGGACTGCCCACCGCCCATTGCCGCGCTGGACCGCTCCCAGGCCTTGGCCTTTTCGGCTGTGCAATTGTTCGTCGAACGAGCGATGGCCAGCCATGACAGTTTCGAACTGACCGATGACGAGCTGCCTCTGGCGATCGAGATTTGCCGCCGCCTGGACGGTATTCCTTTGGCGATCGAACTGGCCGCAGCGCAAGTGAACAGCCTTGGCCTGAGTGGATTGCTGACGCAACTGCAAGGCAGTTTTCGTCTGCTCACACAGGGCTGTCAGACGACGCTGGGACGGCATCAGACCCTGCGCGCAACACTCGACTGGAGCTTCGAGCTGCTGAGTACCTGTGAGCAAATCTGCTTGCGCCGACTGGGTGTGTTCAGGGGCGGTTTCACGCTGGAATCGGCGGCCTCGGTGATTGTCGGCGAACACATCGAGCCCGGCGAGGTGTTCGGCTCGATTACGCAACTGGTGGCCAAGTCACTGCTGAACGTGGAGGTCGGCGACGAGCAGGTGTTCTACCGCCTGCTCGACACCACCCGCAGCTATGCCCTGGAAAAACTCGACCAGGCCAATGATTTGCCAGACACCCTGGAGCGCCACGCCGAGTGCTGCCTGGCCTTGATGCATCAGGCCCAGAACGACTGGGAGCGCATCCAGACCGATGTATGGATCGAGCGTTACGCCCGCAGTCTGGAAGACATCCGCTCGGCCCTCGACTGGGGCTTGAACGCTCATGGGCCGCAGGCTGTGGCGATCCGACTGGCTTCGGTTTCGACGCCACTCTGGCAGGAACTGTCGCTGCTCAAGGAACACGGCGTGTACGTGCGCAAGGCCCTGGCGCTGCTCGAATTGACGCCCGAGCCCTGCCCTCGTCTGAAAATGGCCCTCAAGCTCGCCCTCGGCAGCTCCTGCTACCACACCCAAGGCGGCACCGCCGAAACCGTCGAAGCCTTTGTGAGCGCCAGAACCCTGGCCGAACACTGCAACGACGTGGCCGGTCAGCTCAGGGCCGTGTCCGGGCACATGGCGGTCAACCTCAGTTGCGGCAACTATCTAACGGCCCTGGAGCAGAGCCTGCAATTCGACCGTCTGGGTGTGCAAGGCAACGCCGCTGTGTCCCTGAGTACACACCGTTTGCAGGTGCTGGCCCTGCACTTTGCCGGGGATCAGCAACGCGCACGGGAGAATGCTGAACAGGTCATTCAGCGCATGACCCAGAGTGGTCACCTCAATCGCTTCACCCACGGCTTTGGCGTCCAGTACGACCAGAGCGTCGCCGCCCTGACCATTCTCGCGCGGATCCTCTGGCTGCAAGGCCATCCGGAAAAGGCCTGGAGCACCGCGCGCCAAGCCCTGGACATCGCGCTCCAGATCGACCACGGCACGTCCATCTGCTACACGCTGGCACTGTCCGGTTGCCTGATCGCCCACTACAACGGCGACACTCAAATTGCCCGCGAGCTCTTGCGCCTGCTGCTCGAACAAGCACAAAAACATTCGGTGCTGCTCTTCTACAACTGGGCCCGGCACTACGCGCAGGTGATCGATGGCGATAACGCACATTCGAACCCGCAACCCGGAGCCGGGCTGATCAAGGAAATCATGGTTACCCTGGATACCGGTTTCGTCGATGACGCATTGCTGGCACGTGCCGAAAACGGCGCTGCGGGTTGGAGCACGGCGGAAATCCTCCGGGCCAGAGCGAATGCTCTGCTTGCAGAAAACAGCCAGAGTGCAGCCGAGACCGTGCTGCTCAAAGCGCTGGGAGTGGCAAAAGCCCAGGGTGCTCTGGCGTGGGAGCTGCGCACTGCCACATCACTGGCCGAGCTTTGGCAGCGTCAAGGCCGCCTCCAACAAGCCCATGACCTGCTGGCGCCAATCTACAACCGCTTCACCGAAGGCTTTGCCACACCAGACCTAAGCAAAGTCCGCCGTCTGCTCGACGAGCTGCAACGACACCGGCCGTCCTGAACCCCAGCGTGCCCGGTTGTTGTAGCGGGCATAACGCATTTCAAACACTCGCTGCAGTCCGCTCAGTTCAAGCTTTTCCAGTACGTAAGTGCGGGTAGTGTTGAGAAACCGGTAACGGGTCATGCCATTGCTGTGTTCAACCGACAACAGTGATTTCAGCACCAGCCGCTCCATCACCTCCACCAGACTGGTGGACCGCAGCACCGCACAACTGATGACACCGATGGCTGTGTCCAGAGTAAAAGCTGTTTTGAACACCGCCAGCCCCTGCAGCACGGTCTGCTCCAGCGGGCTCAGCCGCTGGTAGCTCCAGTCCAGCGCGGCCTTGAGCGTCTGATGCCGTGGCACGGCAGTGCGCCGGCCTTGGGTCAGCAGTTGAAAACAGTTGTCCAGTTGTGCTCGCAGCCCAACCAGTGCCAGCGCATCGATCTGCGCCGCTGCCAGTTCGATGGCCAGGGGCAGACCGTCGAGGCGCCGACAGATTTCCCGCACAGCCTTGAGGTCCTGTTCACGCAGAGCAAACCCTTGTTGGCGGGCACGGGCACGGCTGACAAACAGCTGCACCGCCGAATAACTCATAACCTCACTGACACTCTCCAGCGCCGACATCGGCGGCACCGCCAGGGCTGGCAATCGCTGGACCGTTTCCCGCTCCGCCCGCAGCGGTTCGCGGCTGGTGACCAGGATCGATAACCGTGGTGCCGAAACCAATAGGCCCTCCACCAGCGAACGGCAACGTTCGAGCTCGTGCTCGCAATTGTCGAGCACCAGCAATGCATGCCGTGGCGCCAGTGCATCCACGCCAATGTCCAGTTCAAGGGTCTGGCTCAGATAATCGACGAGCCGCGCGGGGTCATCGATTGCCGCCAGATCAACGATCCAGACGCCATCGCGATAGTGCGGCAACAGCAGTTCGGCCACGCGCAAGGCCACCGTGGTCTTGCCGATGCCAGCGGGGCCGACCAAGGTCATGAAACGGCGAACCGGCAACTGCCGGACCAGACTACCAACGATCGAATCTCGGCCGATCACTGGTGTGATTCGGGTCGGCAGGTTGTGCCGGGGCTGCTGAACGGTCTCGATCGAAACCAGCATCTCGTCCGACTCGCGCTGCACTGGGGCGATGAAGCTATAACCGCGCTGGGGAATATTAACGATGTAGCATCGCCCGTTCTGGCCGTCACCGAGGGCTCGACGCAGCGCAGCGATGTGCACGCGCAGGTTGATCTCCTCGACCACCGAAGTCGGCCAGACGTGGGCTATCAGTTCGTCCTTGCTGACCACGTTGCCCGCGCGCTCGACCAGTACCTGGAGGATATCCAGTGCCCGTCCGCCCATACGCAGCGGCCGATCACCTTCCAGGACCAACCGTTGACTCGGGTGGAACGTGTAGGGGCCGAACCGCAGTACCGTATCGCTATTTAAATCTCTGAGTCTGTTCATGCACATTCACGTGCTGAAAACCTGGCCCGGCTCAAGGTACTGCATCATCCATTGCACGAGTTCGCCCAGGCTCCCGCACCTCCGCTGCCAAGAGTCCACGAGTATCTTGGCAGGCATGGGTGACGGTACAACGGCGATGGAGGGAGCGTCACGGCCATCGCGGTGCGCTGGACGGACATGAACGCTTTAGCTGAATTGTTCGCGGTACTGGGCAGGAGTCAGACCCAGTTTTTCACTGAACAGAAAACGCATGTGCCGCACACTGCCGAAGCCGCTCTTGTAGGCGACGGTCTTGAGCGGCAGGTCACCGGTTTCCAGCAGGTTCCTGGCACAATCGATGCGCGCGCTTTGCAGAAACTCCATTGGCGTCATATTCACTTCACGGGCAAACACCCGAGCGAAATGCCGCGCACTCATGTTTGCCAGACTGGCCATGCGCTCGACGCTAAAGGCTTCATCAAGGTGTTCGAGCACATGATTCTGCACCCGGGTCACCGGCGTTTCCTGTGGCGCCACCGCACTCATCAACGGGCTGAACTGCGCCTGTCCGCCCTGGCGTTTCATCACCACCAGCAACACCTTGGCCACGTCCTGGGCGATTTTCTTGCCGTGATCCTGAGCGACCACCGCCAGTGCCAGGTCGATGCCGGCGGTGACCCCGCCAGAGCTGATCAGGTTACGATCCTGGACGTAAATCTGATCGGTCTTCACCGTCGCCTTGGGGAAGGCTCGAATCAACCGCTCCGTGTAATGCCAGTGAGTCGTCACCCGATAACCATCCAGCAAACCGGCATGCCCCAATATGAACGCCCCCGTGCAGATCGAGCCGTAACAGGCCACCCGGCTGACGGCGCCCTGAAGCCAGGCGAGCAGAGGCGGATGTTTTTCGTTGTAGGCCCCCGGGCCGCCCGGTACCAGCAACAGGTCATAGCCTTCGCACGCCTGATCGATATGCACATCCGCCTGGACGCTGACACCGTTGGAAGCTCGCAGCAAGCCATGCTCGGTGCCGATCATCGACAGCTGATAACGGTCGCCCGGCTCCAGATAACGGTTAGCGATGGAAAACACCTCCATGGGCCCGGCCATATCAAGCAGGAGAAAGTCTGGAAACAGCACCATTGCCACGGTTTTCATGGGTTGGAATTCACTGATATCAAAGAAATAGGAAACGTAGCGTCAGCGCTGAACATTATGGCCATTTGTAACAACAAGAATACATGAACCCGCTCACATAACTGTCAACCTGAACGAGACAGTATTTCAATTTCCATCTACTTATTGCACCAACCGGTAAACATTAACCTTCTCCTCACTCGGACGAACTCTCGTCCCAAACAGGAGATTTCATCATGCTGACCCTTCGCAAAGCCTCTGATCGCGGCGCGGCCAATCACGGCTGGTTGAAGTCGTTCCATACCTTTTCCTTTGCCAACTACCGCAATCCGCGGGAGCAGGGTTTTTCCGACCTGCTGGTGATCAACGATGACCGCGTGGCAGCCGGTAAAGGCTTTGGCCAACACCCGCACCGGGACATGGAGATTTTCTCCTATGTGCTCGAGGGTGCCCTGGAACACAAGGACACTTTAGGCACAGGTTCGGTGATCCGCCCCGGCGACGTGCAATTGATGAGCGCCGGCAGTGGCGTGGCCCACAGTGAATACAATCACTCCGCGACCCGGCCGGTGCACTTCCTGCAAATCTGGATCGTACCGGACGTCAGCGGCGCCAAACCGCGTTATCAGCAAGAGCACTTCAGCACGCAGAAGAAACGTGGCCGCCTGCAACTGATCATATCCCCCGATGGGGCCAACGGTTCGCTGCGGGTGCGTCAGGATGCCCGGGTCTATGCCGGCCTGATCGACGGCAAGGAAACCGCCAGCCTCACGCTCGCCGCCAATCGCTACGCCTATGTGCATGTGGCCCGGGGCAAGGTCGAACTCAACGGCGTGCAGTTGCAGGAAGGTGATGGCGTGCGGGTTCGCGATGAACAGGCGTTGACCTTGAGCAATGGCGTGGATGCCGAAGTGCTGGTGTTCGATTTGCGTCCTCAAGAACTGCCAGAAATGCCTTGACCGTAACGTGCCTGGGGGCCTGCGCCCCCGGGCTTGATTGGCTGGCTAGGGTTGCTGCTGGCTATCGTTTTGGATATCGCTGCACGCCGGTTACGCTAACGCACTTCGCCCACCGCTGCGGCGGTGGGCTGGGCACCCGATACCAGAGTGTCGCCGATACGAAGCACCGGCAGCACCCCTCCATACCAATCCGCCGCGTCACGTTTGTATCGCTGCACCGCCACCACTCCTTCGCCGCTGCGCAGATAATCGAGCAACCATTGCTGCTGGACCTTGCTGTCCCCACCCAGCTGCGCGAGAACCCGCACATCCTCGATATCGCGACCCTCGCAGAAACAGGCTCGGAAGATGCGCCTGAACAGACCGGCACAGTCACCGCCGCGTGCGGCCCGCTCCAGCATTAAGCTGTGCGCCGGGTCGGTATCGACCAGGCGCTCGATTCGGTCGAAGGCGAAACGCAAACCCATCACCTGGCCGGCCTGGGTGATTTCCGCTTCGAACATCCGCTACGCGACAGGCTGCCGAACATGACGCGCAACGCTGTTTTGTCGAATACCTGAGTGGTGCTCAGGAAGCGAGGATTTCCTCGAGGAACTCAATGAACACATTGATGCGACTGGAGCCGCGGTGGTTGGGCAGATACAGCGCGTTGATGCAGCTGCTGGCGGTGCCGGGATTGACTTCATACTGTTCCAGCACGCGGGTAAGACGGCCTTGGCCGACATCGTCACGCACCAGCCAGTCGGCCAGTAGCGCCACTCCGCCACCGGCCAGCGCCGCCTCGCGCAGGATATCGGCGTTGTTGCTCTGCAATCGCCCCTGCACACTCAGGCGCAGGGTGTCTTCGTCACCCCGGAATGTCCAATCGTGGTGCTCCGCGCCATAGTCAAAACGCAGGCACTGATGTCCCAGCAGGTCACTCGGGTGGCGCGGCAGACCGGTACGTTTCAGATACTCGGGACTGGCCACCACCCAACGCTTAAAGTCACCGATCTTCTTGCTGACGATGTCATCGCTGACCACCGAAGAACCGAGACGCACAGACACATCGATTCGCTCGCTGATCAGATCACTGACCCGGTCGCTCAACGACAGGCTGATCTCCAGGCCCGGATAGCGCTCAAGCAAGCGTCCCAAGTGAGGCGCGATGATGCGCCGGCCGAACTCCACCGGAACGCTGGCACGCAGATGTCCCTGGACCTCGGTGCCACGGTCGGCGACGGTGGCATCGGCCTCGTCGACAGCCTCGAGAATCGCCACGGCCTTCTCGAAATAAGCCTGCCCCGCAACCGTGACACTGGTGTTGCGCGTGGTGCGATTAAGCAGGCTGGCGCCCAGTTCACTTTCCAGGCCCGCCACCTGCCGCGTCACCGAAGACGTAGAGAGGCCGAGCTTGCGCGCCGCTGATGAATAGCCGCCACAGCGCACGGTTTCAACAAACATTTTCAGCGCCAGCAACTTGTCCATCAGCCAATCCCGAGAGCGAAAAATCAAGCGAACTACTATGCCTGACCGCCATTGAGGTGTCTTGCATGGTTGTGCTCAAGCACGGGTGGGTGTGACTACAGAACTCCAGTGACAGGTCGCTGACACCCAGGGACATCCATTACCCTGCGGCGAGTCTCTCTTCTCTTCGACTTCGGCCTCGATAGTTCGCGACGGTGCTCACCCCTTGCGGTACTGATGGCTTAGAAACATAACCAGTGCCACGCCAGGAACCGCCGCAATCAAGGTTGCCGACAGGCTCCATCCAACCAGCTCGTAAAGGGGGCTGGCCACCAGCGATCCCAGGGCCCCACCGACAAAGATGCTGGTCATGTACACGGCATTCAAGCGTGCCCGGCTGTGCGGATCGATGGCGTATACCTCACGCTGTCCGAGCACCATGTTCAGTTGCACCGCAAAATCCAGCAGCACCGCACACGCCACCAGCCAAAGGTAGCCACTGCCCGGCAGAGCCCCGATCAGCAAGGAAACAGGCGCCAGCATCAACGCAACGAGCGTGCCGCGCTGGCCATGCCCCGCATCGGCCAGCCGGCCGGCAATCGGCGCCGCGATCGCACCAACGGCCCCCACCAGGGCAAACACCGCGACCTGCGCCTGGCTGAAGCCATGCTGGCGAATCAACTCAATAGGAACGATGGTCCAGAACAGGCTGAAGCTGGCGAACAACAACCCTTGATACAAGGAGCGCTCACGCAGGCTTGGATGGCGTCGCGCGAGCACAAATACCGAGCGGATCAACTCGCCATAAGAGGACTGATGTGTTGGCATGCGCCGTGGCAGGGCAACGGCCATGATGCAGGCGATCAATGCCATCAGGCCCGCGGCGCTGAAGAATACTCCGCGCCAACCGAATGCCTCCGACAACAGGCTCGACAGCGGGCGCGCCAACAGAATGCCCAGCAGCAGGCCGCTCATGATGTTTCCTACCACCCGCCCGCGGGTTTCTTCAGGTGCCATGTGCGCAGCCAACGGCACGAGAATCTGTACAGCCACGGAAGTGAGACCGATGAGCAATGACAGTGCCAGGAACAGCGAAGGCGACTGAGTGAAGCCGGCGCCGACCAGGCAAAGGCTCACCGCGAGTGTGAAACCCACCACCAGACGGCGGTTTTCCATCAGGTCGGCCAGCGGCACCAACAGGAGCAAACCCGCGGCGTAGCCAAACTGGGTCAGCGAAACAATCAGGCTGGCATGGGCGTTCGATAGACCGATTTGCGGAGCGATCAGCTCGACGATCGGCTGGGCATAGTAAAGGTTGGCGACGACGGCGCCACAACAGAAGGCCAACAAGGCCACCAGGGCGCCAGAGATTGACGCGGGCCGTTCACCCGTCACCGTCGTACTTGCCGTTGTTGCAACGTTACCGATGGGCATGATGAAACCTCATTTGCTTGGAGAAAGTTTCGGCAAGGCTAGACGCGACGTTCGCCAAGGAGAATCCACCGCTGGAGCAATTGAGCGATGCGTATGGCGCAACGACCCCAGCGTTGCCGATGGCGCAAAACGCCATTGCGCAGTTTGCTAATACCGCCGCCCGTCCCCCTTCTCTAACCTCGGCGAGATGAGTCCCTCGCGGGTTCCACGGACGAATGAAGGGTGACGTCATGAAAGCCAGGCAGCTGTGGGTGGGCGCTGTGGTGCTAGCTTCGGTAGGCGGGATATGCGCTGCGCTGTTGATGTGGCGCCCGGCGATCGTGCCGGCCAAACCGCCACAGCGTTTCGATTCCGCACAGGTGCAACAGGGTGCGCGGCTAGCCGAAGCCGGCGACTGCGCGGTCTGCCATACGCGTCCCGGTGGCCAACACCTGGCCGGTGGATTGGCGCTGGTGACACCGTTCGGCACGCTCTACAGCACCAATATCACTCCGGACGCCGAGACCGGTATTGGCCAATGGTCATTGCCGGCCTTTGAGCGGGCAATGCGCGAAGGAATCGCGCGCGATGGGCACTTGCTGTATCCCGCCTTCCCTTACGTGCACTACCGGCGCATGACGGATGGGGATATCGCGGATGTCTACGCGTATTTGATGAGCGGCCCCGCCGTGCGCTCGCCGGCCATACAGAACCGGATGAAATTCCCGATGAACATCCGGCCATTGGTGTCGTTCTGGAATCTGCTGTTCCTGCAGACAGAACCCTTGACGCCCGTGGCGCAGCAATCTGCAACCTGGAACCGCGGACGCTATCTGGTCGAAGGCCCTGGCCACTGCGCCGGCTGCCATTCTCCGCTCAACTTGCTAGGTGCCGAGAAACCCGCTCAGCACCTTGCAGGAGGGACGGTAGACGGATGGGAGGCGCCTTCTCTGCTGGGTATGGCCAACCGTGATTTTCCCTGGAGCAGCGAGCAGTTGGTGAGCTACTTGCGCGCTGAAGTGGTGGAGGGTCATGGCACCGCCGCGGGCTCGATGCGACCGGTCAGCCTCAGCCTGGCCAACCTGCCCGCCAGCGACGCCGAGGCCATTGCCGAATACCTGCTGAGCCTCAAGAACCCTGCCCCCACCCTACCCGCCTCAGCGATCACGCGCCCCACCGAGGTAGTCGGGCAGACGCCTGGGGCCCTGCTGTTCGAAGGCGCATGTGCGGGCTGCCATGGCCCGGCCGCGCCGATGCGAGAGATCGATGGACGCCCCGCTCTGGATCGGACATCAGCGCTGCATGCAGCGAGCGCGCGCAACTTTCTCAAGACAGTGCTCGAAGGTGTGCCAGCCACCCCAGGGCTTCCCGGACCGGTGATGCCGCCTTTCGCAGCCAGCCTGGATAACGACCAGCTTGCGGCGCTGGCATCGTTTGTTCGCGAGCAGGCCAAGCCTGGCCAGCCGTGGGCAGATCTTTCTTCCACCCTTCACGAGTTACGCCAGGAGGCGCAATGACCCAGATGACCCTCAACGTCAACGGCTCGCCCCATTCGCTGGAGCTGGAGCCCGACATGCCGTTGCTGTATGCGCTGCGCAATCACCTGGGGCTTAACGGCGCCAAGTACGGCTGCGGTTTGGGACAGTGCGGTGCCTGCACTGTGCTGGTGGATGACCAGCCGGTCTTTTCCTGCCTGACACCCTGCACGGGCCTGGAAGGCAAGCGCATCCGTACGGTCGAGAGCCTGGGTACGGCAGAGCGCCCAGGTCCTTTGCAAAAGGCCTTTATCGAGACGCAGGCCGCTCAATGCGGTTACTGCATCGCCGGCATGCTGATGCGCGCCCAGGCGTTGCTTGAGCGCACTCCTCATCCGGACGAACACACCATTCGCGAGCATATGGCGACCAACCTGTGTCGCTGCGGAACTCACTTGCGGATCATCGACGCCATCAGCCGTGTTGCCAGACCAGACAGGAGCGCCACATGACACTTCACCATGAAGTCGATCAGGGGCGCCGCGCTTTTCTGCGCGCAGGAGCGCTGGTACTGACATTCACTCTGGTACCGGCGGCGCGTCATGCGCTGGCCGATAGCGAAGTCGATACGCTCGGCACGGTCGTGCTGGCGCCCGACCTCCCTGGAAGCCTGCGTACCAATCCCTACCTCGATGCCTGGATCCGCGTCGGTGCCGAAGGCATCACTGTCTACACCGGCAAGGTTGAATTGGGTACGGGGGTGAAAACGGCCCTTCTGCAAATTGCCGCGGAACGCCTGGATATCTCGCCCACCGCGATCCATCTGCTCACCGCGGATACCGCCCTGACACCCAACGAAGGTTATACAGCCGGCAGCCACAGTATTTTCGACAGCGGCACCGCCTTGTTCAACGCAGCGGCTCAGGTTCGGGAATTGCTGTTGGAGTCGGCGGCACGCAGCTGGGGAGTCGAAGCCGCACTGCTGACCACCCACGAGGGCGTCATCCACGGCCCGACTGGACAACGGATGTCATACGCCGAAGCCGTCAAGGGCGTCGACCTGCACCACTATGCGAAGGCCCGATCGCCATCGATGCCGGTGTCCGCTTTCAAGCTGATCGGTCATTCTCTTCCTCGCCTGGATATCCCGGCCAAAGTCAGTGGCGGCGCCGCTTTCGTCCAGGATCTGCGCCTGCCCGGCATGCTGCATGCCCGCGTTATCCGTCCGCCACGTCCTGGTTGCACCCTTGAAGACTTCGATGCCGAGTCGATAAAGGGTCTGCCGGGGGTGGTGCAGGTGGTGCACGACGGCAACTACCTGGCAGTGGTGGCCAGAGACGAGTGGCAAGCCATTAAAGCGATGCGCAGCGGGTATGAGCGAGCCCGCTGGAGCGGCGGACAGGCGATCCCCGAATCTCGGGACATCCACTCGTTGTTGACACGCCTCCCTGCACACCGCTATCCGATCAGCCATGAAGGTAGCCCGACTGCTGGAGCCAGCGCGAGTTATCGCGCGCGGGTCACCAAGCAGTACCTCATACACGGTTCCATCGGCCCGTCCTGCGCCGTGGCCTGGTTCAAGGATGGCACGCTCACTGTCTGGACCCACACGCAGGGTGTCTACCCTCTTCGCGCGGGAATCGCCGAGATGGTGGGACTGGCGCCAGAGCGGGTGCGCTGCATCCATACCGAGGGGTCCGGGTGTTATGGCCACAACGGCGCGGACGACGCGGCAGCCGATGCCGCGTTGATTGCGATGCGTGTCGCAGGCACGCCTGTGCGCGTGCAATGGATGCGCGAGCAGGAAAACCTCTGGGAGCCCTATAGCTCCGCCATGCTCACCGAGGTCCAGGCCAGCCTCGATGCGCAGGGCAGACTGCAGGACTGGGCCTATGAGCTGTGGACGACACCGCACAATGAACGCATCGTAAATGCCGGCAGATTGATTCCCGCACGGCTGTTGGCTCGCCCATTTGTCTCCGCGCCGTCGGTTCCAATCGCCCAACCCGAAGGGGATGGCGATCGAAATGCCGTGCCGCTGTACGCCCTGGCATCCACCCGCATCGACATGAACTTCGTGACCACCATGCCGTTTCGCACATCCGCCATGCGTTCGTTGGGGGCACATATCAATATCTTCGCCATCGAAGCCTGCATCGACGAACTGGCCGCTCAGGCCGGCGCCGATCCGGTTGCCTTGCGCCTCGCCCATCTGACAGACCCGCGAGCACGGGCGGTGGTCGAACGCGTCCGTGACGCCAGCGGCTGGCTGCACAAAGGCAATGAACCTGGTTCCGGCATTGGCTTCGCGTTTGCCCGCTACAAGAACATCATGGGGTACTGCGCAATAGCCGTCCGTTTGCAGGTGCATCCGCAGACCGGCGAGGTTCAGCTCGATCGAGTGGTAACCGCAGTGGACGTGGGGCAAATCGTCAACCCCGATGGCCTGCGCAACCAGGTGGAAGGAGGCATCGTGCAGTCCGCCAGCTGGACCTTGTATGAAAAAGTCGGTTACGACCCGGGTGGTGTGCGCAGCTACGATTGGAGCGGTTATCCGATCCTGCGCTTTCCTCAGTTACCCAGGCAGGTCGACGTGCATTTGCTCGACCAGCCGGGACAACCATTTCTCGGTGCGGCCGAGATCGTCCAGGGCCCCATGGCCGCCGCCATCGGGAATGCCGTAGCGAACGCTACCGGCCGACGCTGGCTGAATCTCCCCCTGACCCGCTCAGAGCAGCAGGCATAGCCTGAAATCCACTTCCCGTTAAAGCGTTGCGTTTCACGCAATGCAGCGTAGAGCTGCGGCTGGATTATCACTCAAGGCCCGGCGGATTAAGTTAGTGCCCAACAGGAGGATCACAGCATGTTCGGCACTGCATCACATCATCAACACCGCACCATTGTCGTAGGCGGTTCGCTCGGTGGTCTGGCGGATACAGGGCACGGAAATCGGCAATCACCTGCTTTTCAACCAGGCACCATCCGCCTGAGCACTCATGGCATCCCGGTCGATGCCCTCCCAAGGAAATACCCATGACTCAGCACCTGTTTCAACCCATTGCGGTTGGTCCCTACACACTGGCTCATCGCGTGGTGATGGCCCCTCTGACCCGCTCCCGAGCCGGACAACCGGGCGACCTTCCGACCGCCATGAACGCCGAGTATTACCGGCAACGCGCAAGTGCCGCCTTGATCATTACCGAAGCCACGCAGATTTCCCGTCAAGGTCAGGGCTACGCCTGGACCCCGGGGATTTACAGCGATGAACAGGTGGAAGCCTGGCGTCAGGTGAGCACACAAGTGCATGAAGCGGGCGGACTGATTTTCATGCAGCTGTGGCATGTGGGGCGTGTCTCTCACCCAAGCTTCCAACCCGATAACGCCCTGCCGGTTGCTCCCAGCGCACTGCCTGTTCCAGGCAAGACGTTTATCGTCGATGACGATGGCAATGGTGTCTGGGGTGATGTACCCGTGCCGCGTGCTCTGGAAACCTCAGAGATTGCGGATATTATCGGCGACTATCGTCGCGCTGCGCGCAACGCCTTGAAAGCCGGCATGGACGGCATTGAAATCCACGCGGGCAACGGTTATCTGCTCGACCAATTCATCAATAGCAACAGCAACCAGCGTGAGGACGGCTACGGCGGCAGCGTGGAACATCGCGCTCGTCTGTTGCTGGAAGTGGTAGACGCTGTTGCCGATGAAGTGGGGGCCGAGCGCGTAGGTGTACGGCTTACGCCCATGGGGCGCTTCATGGGAATGGGTGATGCGACACCCGAGGCCACATTCGGCCACATCGTGCGCTCCCTGAACCGCTGGCCCCTGGCCTATCTGCATCTTGTGGAACCTGCAGTGGTGGGCACCGTCAAGGACGAGAATTTCGATCCCCGCTGGGACGCGATCATCGGTCAACTTCGTACGGAATGGAAAGGTGTGCTGATGGTCGCCGGTGGTTACGATCCGAAAACAGCAGAACAAGCCTTGGCCGCCAACCGTGCTGACATCATTGCCTTTGGAAGGCCGTTCCTGGCCAACCCTGACTTGCCACGGCGGATCCGTGACGGACTGGCGCTCAACACTTCAGACCCAAGCACCTTCTTTGGTGGCGACCAGCGCGGATACATTGATTATCCCGTTCATCCATAAGGGACGCCGGACACAAAAAATCGATCAAGGCAGGAGTGAATGCCTCACTCGATGCCTTGATTCGATACCTGACCATTTGTCTCTACCCACCCTTCACAAGCGCAGGAATCACTTTGCCGCAGCCGCTTGTTCAATCAGTCGGGCGACCGGCTCCGGATTTGAAACCATCACGACATGGGAAGCCCCTTTAACGACTTTCACCACTTTGGCCTCGGCTCGCTTGGCCATGAATGCCATGGCCTGCGGTGGAATGTTCTTGTCCTTGTCGCCATAGATGTACCAGGACGGAATATGCTTCCAGGCCGGTGTACCTGACTGCTCGTTCAGCGCCGCTTCGGTGACCGGACGCTGAGTCGCCGCCATCAATGCCGCCTGTGCGGCGGGGACGTCAGCGGCGAACTGGTCGTGGAACTTGTCCTGCTGGATGTACAAATCCTTGCCGCCATCAGCCAGCGCGACAGGCGCCGCAAGGGTTGGGCCGAGGGTACTCCCCGGGAATTTGCCGGCTAGCCCGGCGACGGTTTCGCCCGCCTCGGGCGCGAACGCGCTGACGTAAACCAGTGCCTTTACATTGGCACGGTCATTGGCCGCTTCACTGATGACGTTGCCGCCGTAGGAGTGGCCGACCAGCACGACGGGCGACTTGATGCCAGCCAGCAATGCCGAAACAGCAGCGCCGTCGCTCTTCACGCTGCGCAACGGATTGGCAGCAGCCACAACGGGGTAGCCATCCTTCTCGAGGATCTTCACCACGCCATTCCAGCTCGACGCATCGGCAAAGGCGCCGTGCACGAGAACGACGGTAGGCTTTTCAGTTTGCGCCGATGCGTTGGCACCGATGATCAGGCCGGCGGTGCAGGCCAGAGCAGCCATTACTTTTTTCATTGGAAACTCCTTGGGCGATTGGACTATGGAGCGAATCGGGTGAAGACGAAGTCGTGGTTCTGCACTCGCGCCTGGTGGCAGGCGAAGCAGGTCTGGTGCTGTGCCTCATCGGCGGGTTTGCCGTTGATAAAGCGACCAAAACCCCAACCGCCGGTTGACGCATATTTCCTCGAGTCCTTGACCATGACCTGAACGGTAGTGGCCGCGCCGGGAATGGAGGCCGGCTCGAACTCCGGGGACTGGACGTGTTTCCAGGCGAGCTTCACCAGCACCGTGCCGTCAGGGAACGGCAGCGTTGAATCCTGGTAGGCCTTGATCGCCAGATCATTGCCCAGGACCGCTCGAAGTTCGTCCAGGGGTGCCGCTTCCTGCGCCGGCGCTATCAGCGCCCATTGGCGATAGCCATCGGGAAGCTTCACGCCGTAGATCGGTGAAGCGTCGCCGCCACCGGCGTCGCCCCGCGCTACTCCGGTAGCGGTCAACGCAACCGATGCCACGGCAGCGGACAACACGGCCAGATACTTGAGCTTCATCGCTGCTCTCCCCTTCAGGCCATCAGAGATGATCAGCGTCGATCACTGCCTGGGCGAAGGCTTGTGGGGCCTCCTGCGGCAAGTTGTGGCCGATACCGCCATTGATCAATCGATACTCATATTTGCCGGTGAAGCGCTTGGCATAGGCCTCGGCAGGTGGATGTGGCGCACCGTTGGCATCGCCCTCAAGGGTGATGGTCGGCACGCTGATGGATGGGAAGGTCGCCAGTTTCTTCTCCAGCTTGTCGTATTTTGATTCGCCCTTGATCAGGCCCAGGCGCCAGCGATAGTTGAAGATGGATACGGCGACGTGATCGGGATTTTGCAAAGCGGCGGCGCTTCGGTCATAGGTGGCGTCGTCGAAGTTCCACTTTGGCGACGCCAGTTTCCAGATCAGCTTGGCGAAGTCGTGGGTGTTTTTTTCATAGCCCAGACGGCCACGCTCTGTCGCAAAATAGAACTGATACCACCACTGCAACTCGGCAGCAGGCGGCAGCGGTGTCTTGCCGGCCTCCTGGCTACCGATCAGATAGCCACTCACCGCAACCAGCGCTTTCACCCGCTCCGGCCATAAGGCCGCGACGATGTCGGCCGTGCGCGCGCCCCAGTCATACCCGCCGAGCACAGCCTGGTTGATTTTCAGCGCATCCATGAAGTCGATCAGATCGCTTGCAAGTGCAGCAGGCTGGCCGTTGCGAACGGTCTTGGCAGAAAGAAAACGCGTATCGCCATAACCGCGCGCATACGGAATCAGCACTCGATAGCCCTTCTGCGCCAGCGCCGGCGCCACGTCGGCGTAGCTGTGAATATCGTAAGGCCAGCCGTGCAGCAGGATGACCACCGGCCCATCGGCAGGGCCGACTTCGGCGTAGGCAACATCCAGCAGACCGGCCTTGACATGCTTCAATGGGCCGAACGAAGTGTTACTTCCCGGCGTAATGGTGCCGATGGTGCTGGCCGGCACATCAGCGGCGTTCGCCTGCGCCGAGGCCACACTCAAAGCGCCCAGCTGCATCAATGCGATCGCCAGAACAGATGGCGCGAGCAGACGCCGAGGTATGGATTTGTGGTTCAACGGGTTCGTGTCCATGGTGAGTCTCCCTTGTGAACGGCTGGTGAGTGGTTCCGGTTTTTGGAATCGATTGGAAAGTGTTTACCGGGCGGCCTGAGCGCCGGTGTTTTGCGCAGACGCACGCAACGGACGGAATGCCTCACGTAATTCTTCGCTGAACAATTGAGGCTGCTCCCAGGCAGCGAAGTGGCCGCCTTTGTTGACTTCGTTGAAGTAGGAGAGCGATGGATAGGCACGCTCTGCCCAGGCTTTCGGCGCGCGGTAGATTTCGTGCGGGAACACGGTGATCGCCACCGGGACCTTGATGTCCGCAGTCTTTTGCGCCGCGGCGCTGAAGTTATTGTTGTTGTTCTCCCAATAGAAACGGGAGGACGACGCGCCGGTGTCAGTCAGCCAATACAGGCTGATGTCGTCGAGCATCTCATCGCGGCTGAGCACACGTTCAGGCTTGCCGTCACTGTCGGTCCAGGCTGCGATTTTTTCGTACATCCAGGCCGCCGTGCCGGAGGGCGAGTCAGCCAGCAGATAGCCGATAGTCTGCGGCCGGGTCACCATCATCGCGCCGTAGGCTGCATTGCGACCGAAGAAACTACTCAGCGAGTTGTAGGCCGTGCGTTCCGGATCGGTCAACCCGGCCGGTGCCGGATCGCCACTGTTGATCGGCTTCACCAGCTCCGGCGGTATGGTCGCCGGCATATTCAGATGAATGCCAAGTAATCCTGGAGGCGCCAGGCGACCCAGTGCGTCGGAAATCACCGAACCATGATCGCCGCCCTGGGACACGTAATGGGTGTAGCCCAGTCGCTTCATCAGCACATCCCAAGCCTTCGCCACCCGGTCAGGCCCCCAGCCCAATTCAGTCGGTTTGCCGGAAAAACCATAGCCGGGAATCGACGGAATCACCACGTCGAAAGAGTCTTCCACACGCCCGCCGTAAGCGGTCGGATCGGTCAGCGGGCCGATGGTTTCAAGGAATTCGAATTGTGAACCGGGCCAGCCGTGGGTGAGGATCAGCGGCATCGCGTTGGGATTGCGCGAGCGCACATGGATGAACTGGATGTCGACACCATCGATGGTGGTCATGAACTCTGGTAAAGCATTGAGCCTGGCCTCGGCCTTGCGCCAGTCGTAACCGTTGCCCCAGTACTTCACCAACTCTTGCACCTGTGCCCGTTGCACACCTTGGGAAACGTCGTCGACGGTCTCCTTGTCAGGCCAGCGGGTGTCTGCGATGCGTTTGCGCAGGTCGGTCAGGCGCGCTTCATCAACATGAATGCGGTATGGGCGAATGGCCTCCGATGTAGCCGATGCAGCGCTGGCAGGTGCATTGTCGGTAGCCGTAGTGGCTGCCCATGCGCCACTGCCGCCAGCCAGCAGTGCGAGACCGAACACATGAACCCTGACGGATGAAGCCAGGCAACGGCGCCTGGCGGAAACGGACGAAACTGTAAGCATGATAAATCTCCTTTTTAGTCAGTGGCCTATAGGCGCGGCGATCGTTACCAGAGCTGATCACCGGCCGTAGCGCACACTTGGCCACAGTCAGTTGCGACTATTGGGCTGCCGTCAGCCGGAGTGTTGACGGCCTGCCCCGCACAACCTTGCATCAACTGCCTTGGCCGCAGTCCTGAGCAAGGGTGCTGTAATCCAGAGACTGGATCTTGCCGAGCGAGTCGAGGTAAGTCATACGAGTCTCCACGACGCCACAGCCTGAGGACGGCGCTTCGTTGACCGACAGCACTTTGGCGATATCCAGGTGATCGCCGTACCTGTAGCTGTGGGATTTGACGCTGTCTTGAGCGTTGGCCGCCACGGCGCCAAGGCTGAGTACGGCAAACAATGAAGCGATGCTGAGGTTCTTCCAGTTCATGACGATATCTCCAGACGTTGAGTGGTCCAGCGAGACGGCTTGCGCTGTCTCGATGGCGCTCATTTGACGCCGATCAGGTATCCCGTATGTGTCAGCAACGGCCCACAAAAGAAACAGTCCGTATCGGCATGCGGCCTGGATACACAGAGATACATTTGTGTCAGAAGGGGTGGAGAGCAAATGGAAGCGGTTTCGAGTGAAACCTGCTGGAATGAAAAAAAGAGGCTTCTGCCTAATGCCAGCCAGTTAAGGCACGAACCTGTGGGAGCGAGCCGGCTCCGGGCGGCGTTCCGACGATAGCGGTGGGTCAGTCAACGTTGATGTGAATGTTATGCCGTCATCGTCGGAACGCCGCCCGGAGCCGGCTCGCTCCCACATGGATTGCGCTTAACTGACAGACATTAGGCAAAAGCCTCTTTTTTTAATCCGTCTTTTAATGCTTGTAGAGGGAAACGAGACATGCCGTTTTTAGCTCTATTCAGCTTTCATACTCATCTCCGGGCTCAACGTTCCTAACCAAGCGACAAGACACACGATGACGACTGCCATTGAGAACTCGAAAGTCATGCTGCGCCGCAAAGCGTTGACCGCCACCGAATACTCTCCAGTTCGAACTGATCGCTCTAATAGCGGGCTTAGATGAAAACGATTGAGAATGGCCAGTACGATCATTCCGGAAAACAGCAGGACTTTCAGGAACAGCAATATCCCATAAGTACTCAGCATCACCTCATCGAGGGTTGGACCTACGATAAACAGGTAATTCACTACACCGGTGATGCTCAGGATCACTACGATCACCGCGCCAGCCGATTCAAATCCAGTCAGTACCCGAGCAAGCATTCGTGCCTCTTGCTCGCCCTTCAGTGATTTCAAACGCAACAATAGAGCGAACGCCGCGAGAGCACCCAACCAACCACCTGCAGCTAAAAGATGGAAGATATCGCTGATGAAATGCCAATAACGACGGCTACCTTCATCCATAGCACCATGTCCTGTCCATGCCAGGGTGGCCAGTGCAATGGCTCCACATGCGGTGACGATCCAGAGGCTGAGTGTCGGGAAGCGCTTATTCAAGGCAACGCCAATAATTGCCATCACCAGAGCAGCTATTCGGACCATCCAGGTCAAACCGACGTCAGTCCCCATGAGGACCATTTGAAAAATATGGTGATGCAGCTCCATAAACCCCGACACACCGCTCATTGCTTTTGCAAGCAACAACATGGCGGCAAGGGACAGGGCTACACCGACAACAGAAGTACCATAAAGAAGCGACTCAAAATTCAAGGCCGTGCCCGATACTCTTTCCTTTCCCCTGAGGCTGTACAAACCAAAAACTGCCAATCCGAATAACAGCATCAGGTCGAAATAAAGAGCAAAACGAACCACGATATTTATTGAGTCGCTCATCAATCATTTCACTTTGAAAGAAAAGTTGCCGGTTATCGGGTGAGTGTCCGAGGAGACGGCACGCCATTCGACTTTGTAAGTACCCGTGGTCAATGGCGATGCGGGCGTAATAACCATCGTTTTCGGATCACTGCCACCCGCGACGCCGGCCTTGACGCCCATTGGAGAGTTCGGCATGCCTGGCATGTCGGTCATGATCAGTTTTGCACCGGAGAACTGAGTCGTGAGGTTCTCGGAAAAGTGCAGCTCAATTTTCGAAGGGGCCGCGGCGTCCGAACTTTCTGCTGGAGTAGAGGAAAGAAGTTTTGGATGTGCTTGTGCAACTGCACTCAGAAGCAAACCAGCGGTCAGTACAGCAGCGACGGTAGTAGTTTTAAGGAATGACACGCAAGACTCCTCACAGCATGAGCTGTTGGTTCGAGATTTGATTAGGGGGAAGATCCAGTTTTTACTTTTTGATTCTTGTTAAAAACACAGACGAATACTCAGCGTATTCCACGTTCTGGTACGTACTGAACACGGAGAACTTGGCCAAGACGCCAGCGTTATAGTGCGACTACACGATGCCACATGAACGCGGGCCGTGCGATTACATTTCAGTCAGCTTTGGAGTGGCTCTTTGCCCTGAATCAGGACTTCCCAGCCATCCAGGCCGGGCATCATGACGTGATCTATGTTCAAGAAGGAAGTTACAACCTGACAAAACGGTAATGCTGACTTAAGGCTTCTGACAGGGGACGAGTTTTAAAGTTGTCTCGAGCCTGACGCTCCCCCCCCAAGAATCATCATCCTGATGTGGACTCAAAGGGGTAAACAACACTCATCCAAGGATACCCAAATGAAATCTGTAAAAACCTTGCTGATCATCGCTGCCTTGACTGTCTCCTCTCTGGCGATGGCCGAAGGCGGCAGTGATCGCGTATTCGAACGCATGGAAGCTGCCAGACAGAACTCAATGCAAGCGTACCAAGTAGTCCAAACCCAAGGCACCCAACCTCCCGTCGCAGAAAGCAAAACCAAAGAGATGGACCACAAGAATTGCTGAAGGGTCTGGTGCATTCCAGGCTGACAGAAATGTAATCACTGCGGTGGTTCAAATGTGGCAATTTCCGGGCTCGCTTGCCGTATCAATTTGTCTCTGGCAACGGCGGGCAAAACGTATCCGGGACTAATACGAACTCCCGAGAGAGTGCCTTCAACCTGTATGAGCAACTCACGGGTTGTTTCGCACCGCTCCCCTTTTGATTGATTGGACATAAACGGCATGCACTCCAAAACCTCTAGGCGGACGTTCGTCAAAGGCCTGGCCGCGGGTGGAATTCTTGGCGGCCTTGGCCTGTGGCGCCCCCCCGTTTGGGCAGTCACCAGCCCGGGCCTGCCGAGCGTACTGAGCGGCAACGAATTTGATCTGTTTATTGGTGAAACGCCGGTAAACATCACCGGTTCGCCGCGCACAGCCATGACCATCAACGGCACGTTGCCCGGGCCCCTGCTGCGCTGGCGCGAAGGAGAAACGGTCACACTGCGGGTGAAAAACCGCCTGGACCAGGATACTTCGATCCATTGGCACGGGATCATCCTGCCGGCCAACATGGACGGTGTACCCGGTTTGAGTTTCCATGGCATCGCACCGGATGGCATGTACGAGTACACATTCAAGGTTCATCAGAACGGCACGTACTGGTACCACAGCCACTCGGGTTTTCAGGAACAGGTCGGCGTTTACGGTCCAATCGTGATCGACTCGAAAGAGCCCGAGCCCTTTCAATACCACCGTGATTATGTGGTGATGCTGACCGACTGGACCGATGAAGATCCTGGTCGTGTCATGGCCAAGCTCAAGAAGCAATCTGACTACTACAACCACCGCAAACGGACTGTTGGCGACTTCATCGACGATGTCAGCAAGCAAGGCTGGTCCGCGGCGGTGGCCGATCGGAAGATGTGGGCCGAAATGAAAATGAACCCCACCGATCTTGCAGACGTCAGTGCGGACACTTACACCTACCTCATGAATGGCCAGGCCCCCAATGGCAACTGGACCGGCATTTTCAAACCGGGTGAGAAGCTGCGCCTGCGCTTCATCAACGGCTCGGCCATGAGCTATTTCGACGTCCGTATCCCGGGTTTGAAAATGACTGTTGTGGCTGCCGACGGCCAACACGTCAACCCGGTCAGCGTCGATGAATTTCGCATCGCCGTAGCAGAAACCTATGACGTGATCGTGGAGCCTTCCAGCCAAGAGGCTTACACCATCTTCGCCCAATCCATGGATCGAACCGGTTATGCACGCGGAACCCTGGCGGTACACGACGGGTTGCAGGCGCCAGTTCCGGCGATCGATCCCCGTCCTCTTTTAACCATGGATGACATGGGAATGGGTGGTATGGCCGGCATGGATCACGGCAGCATGGGCGGCGACATGCCTGGCATGACCGCAATGGACCACGGCAAGATGACCGGTATGGACCAGGGCGGCATGACCGGCATGGACAGCAGTGACATGCCTGACATGGTCGGTATGGATCACAGCAAAATGGCCGGGATGGACCATGGTGATATGTCGGGAATGGCTGGCATGGGTGGAGAAATGCAGACTCACCCGGCCTCCGAAACCAACAACCCCTTGGTTGACATGCAAGCCATGAGCCCAACGCCGAAGCTCAACGATCCTGGCATTGGCTTACGCAACAATGGCCGTCGAGTGCTCACCTATTCCGACCTGAAAAGTACCTTCCAGGATCCTGACGGCCGCGAACCCAATCGCACCATTGAGCTGCATCTGACCGGTCACATGGAGAAATTCTCATGGTCGTTCAACGGCATCAAGTTCTCCGATGCCGAACCCTTGCGCCTCAAGTATGGCGAGCGTCTTCGCATCACGCTGGTAAACGACACCATGATGACTCACCCCATCCACCTCCACGGCATGTGGAGTGACCTTGAGGATGAGAACGGCAAATTCATGGTCCGCAAACACACGATCGACATGCCACCGGGAACCAAACGCAGCTACCGAGTCACCGCCGATGCCCTGGGGCGCTGGGCTTATCACTGCCACCTGCTGTTCCATATGGAAATGGGCATGTTCCGTGAAGTACGGGTTGATGAGTAAAGGAGACGGGTTATGCGCAAAAATCCAGAAAGGCAGCTTGAGACCATGACCAGCAAGCTTTTACGACCAGCCCTGATTGCACTGGCGGTCTCCGTCAGTCCTGCTTTCTTTGCCGTGGCCAACGCCGCTGATGAGATGGCTCACGGCTCGATGGGAACCATGGATCACAGCAAGATGAACATGGACCCGGGCCAAATGGACGGTATGGAGAGTATGGACTCAGGAGCGACCACCACGAGTCGTACCCCCATTCCCGTACTGACCGACGCTGATCGTGCAGCCGCCTTTCCGCCGGTGGCGGGTCATGGCGTCCACGACAAGAAACTCAACTCCTTCATCCTGCTTGATAAGTTCGAGTACCAGGATGCTGACAACGGCAGCGCACTGAGCTGGGATGCAAAGGGATGGATTGGTGGAGACGTCGATCGCCTGTGGTTGCGTTCGGAAGGTGAACGCACCAACGGCGTAACCGAGAGCGCCGAACTCCAGGCGCTTTGGGGGCACTCGATCGGTCCATGGTGGGATGTCGTCACCGGCGTACGCCAGGACTTCAAACCCGGATCACCGCAGACATGGGGGGCTCTTGGTATTCAGGGGATGGCCCTTTACAACTTCGAAACCGAAGCGACTGCTTACATCGGCGAGAACGGCCAGGCTGCCGCCCGGTTCGAGGGTGACTACGACATTCTGCTCACCAATCGCCTGATCTTGCAGCCGACCGCCGAGGCGAATCTCTACGGGAAAAACGACCCTCAGCGCGGCATTGGCTCGGGCTTGGCGAATACCGAAGTGGGCTTGCGTTTGCGCTATGAAATTGCCCGTGAATTTGCCCCCTATATCGGGGTGAGCTGGAATCGCTCCTACGGCAAAACCGCCGACCTGGCCGAAGACGAAGGACAAAAGACCAACGAGGCTCGATTTGTAGCCGGTATCCGGATGTGGTTCTGAGGCATTTGCTTGGGCAAATAATTGCGATGAGCAAACGCGATGACCTGGTCGGGATCGCTGCACCCGGTATACCGGCAGGCTCGCCAGGGATGGAAGTCAATGGAAAGCACGACGCGTATCAGATTGTCGGCCTGACCGAGTTCAACGTCGATGAGCCAGAGCGCGCACCAAGCGGTCGCCGAGGCTCTGCACGCCTTGGACCAGGATCACCAGCACGACCACGGTGGCAACCATCACCTGGTTGTTGAAGCGTTGATAGCCGTAGCGGATAGCCAGATCCCCCAGGCCACCGCCACCAATGACGCCAGCCATGGAAGAAAATCCGATCAGCATCACCAGGGTCAAGGTGATGCCCGCCAACAACGCGGGCAGCGCTTCGGGCAACAGCACCTTGAAGATCACATGGCGAATATCTCCCCCCATGGCAAGGATGGCTTCGATCCGGCCCTTGTCGACTTCGTCCAGGGCGTTCTCGACGATACGGGCAAAGAACGGAAAGGCGCCGATGGTGATCGGTACCACCGCGGCGGTGCTGCCCAGTGTCGTGCCGACTATCAACCGGGTCAGCGGGATCAAGGCAATCAGCATCACCACGAAGGGTAACGAGCGGCCAAGATTGACCAGGCCACCCAGGCCTTTATTGAGCTTGGGCATCGGGTACAGACCACCGCTGCGGCTGATGAACAGCAACACGCCCAGAGGCAAGCCGATCAGCAGGGTAAAAAATCCCGCCAGCAAGACCATGTACAGGGTTTCGCCCGTCGCGTTGAGCACCAGTTGGAGGATCTCGTTCCAGTCGATGGTACGGCTCATGAGCGCTCCACCCTGACACCGCGCTGCGTGAGAAAGGCCAGCACCCGAGTCAATTTCAGCTTATCGCCGGGATGACTAAGAGCCACGCGCAAACGCCCGACCCGCCGCCCGCCGATGGACTCGACGCCACTGGCCAGCAAGTTCACCTCGACTCCTTGCTGCTGCACTAATTCGTTGAGCACCGGGGTGGCCAGAAGACTGTCGAAAAAGCTCAGCTCCAAGGCCAGGGTATCGTTGCCCAAAGGCGCGCTGTAACCCGGCTGCAGTGAGCGACCGAGACTTGATTCCGGGTTTGCCAACAATTGTGCGATAGGCCCCGCCTCGACCAACCGGCCGTGGGCCAGTAACGCCGCGTGACCACAAATGGACTTGACCACATCCAGCTCATGGGTGATCAGCACGATGGTCAGCCCCAGTTGACGATTGATGTCGCGCAGCAATTCAAGAATCGAGGCCGTGGTTTCCGGGTCCAGGGCGCTGGTGGCTTCATCCGACAGTAGATAAGCCGGTCGCGCCGCCAACGCCCGGGCGATTCCCACCCGCTGCTTCTGCCCGCCGGACAGCTGGGAGGGAAACGCCCGCGCTTTATCGCTCAAGCCCACCAGATCCAGCAGCTCTCTTACTCGTGAATGACGCTGCTCTTTACTGACGCGAGCGATTTCCAGAGGCACGGCAATGTTGTCGAAGACGTTGCGTGAGTGCAGCAGGTTGAAGCCTTGAAAGATCATGCCGATGCGCTGGCGTTGCCGGCGCAGTTCGATGTCGCAAAGGGCTGTCAGGTCCTCGCCGTCCAGAAAAATGCGCCCGGAACTGGGGCGCTCGAGCAGATTGAGGCAACGCAGCAGCGTCGATTTACCCGCACCGCTGCGCCCCAGAATCCCGTAGATCGCTCCATCGGGAATGCTCAAGGACACCTGATCCAGTGCAGGAGCCTGCCCTGACGCGTAGGTTTTGCTCAACTGCTCGACGATGATCATGGCTTGCTGTCCGCCACCGTAACCGGGATCACCGACCCCGAGAAGTTGTCAGTGATGAACTTGGCCACCTGAGGCGAAGTCAGGTCTTTGGCCAGTTGCTTGATCCGTGGGTCGTCCCGCAACGTGGGTGTGGTCACCAGGATATTGGCGTACGGGTTGTGCTCGGCCTTTTCCAGCCCCAGCGCATCCTTGGCCGGCACCAAACCGGCTTCCAGCGCGTAGTTGCCATTTATCACCGCAAGGTCCACGTCATCCAGGGCGCGGGGAATCTGCGGTGATTCGATTTCGAGGATCTTCAGCTGTTTCGGGTTCTCGGCGATGTCCTTGGGCGTCGCCTGATCGGTGGCCGGGTCATTGAATCCCGCCTTGAGTTTGATCAGGCCGTTGTCTTGGAGCAGGTACAGGGCGCGACTGAGATTGGTGACGTTGTTGGGGACGGCTACCGTGCCTTTTTGTGGCACTTGGGCGAAGCTTTTGTGCCGATGGGAATAGATCCCCAGCGGCTCGATGTGCACCGTCGCAGCCACCTCGAGTTTTTTGCCAAGGGCCTGCTCCTGAGACTTCAGGTACGGCAAGTGCTGGAAGTAGTTGGCATCGACGTCGCCATGCACCAGCAACTCATTCGAGTTCACGCCATTGGGGATCTCGATGACCTTGAGGTTCAGCTGGGGGTCGATCTTCTGGATGTACGCCAGAATTTGCGCATGCGGTACCGGGTCCGCTGCCACTCGCAACGGCTCCAGGGCCAGGGCACTGAAAGAAGCAACCAGCCCGCCCAGCACTGCCAGGGTCAATCCTGTTTGTTTGAACATGCTCATAGTCCTTGATCAAGTGATGGGGTCAGGCACTCAGGGCCTTGGGGATCAGTGCATCGGCGTAGTAACGCTGGGCAACGTCGGGATGGGAGCGCAGGCGTCCCTTGAGATAGTTCCAGCCCACGTCACGAAACAAGGGATTGTCAGGATCACTGGCCGGGCCTCGCGCTTCACGCAGTAACGCCGTGGGCAAGGGGTAAAGCGGCACCACCGCATCCAGTTGCGCACCAAGGAAAAACGCAATCGACAAGCGCTCGCGGCCCTTGGGTGGAGACAGCACCCGATGCACCGTGGCGCGCAGATAACCGTTGGTGGCCAGTTCCAGTAATTCGCCGATGTTCACCACCAGGGTGTTGTCCCGAGGCGGCGCGTCGATCCAGCGCCCCTCCTCGATCTCGACTTGCAGGCCGGCCTGGTGATCCTGCAGCAGGAAGCTCAGGAATCCCGAATCCTTGTGAGCCCCCACCCCTTGATGACTTTCGTCTGGCGCCCGCCCCGGATAACGCATCAGTTTGATGTGTTCATTGGGCTTGTCGCCGTACAACTGATCGAACGCCTCTTGCGGCAGCGACAGCGACTGGGCGAAGGCGCGCAGCAGGCGCAACGACATGCGGGTCATGGCTTGCTGCCAATCCAGCAGCAAGGGTTTGAGTGTCGGCAGCGAGGCCGGCCATTGATTGGGGCCTTGCAGGCGCGCCCAGAGCGGGCTGTTCGGGTTCAGCGGCAAAGCCTCCCTCTCGGCCCCCAGATCGAACTGCTCGCGCAGGTCAGGCTTGCCGCGAGTGACCTCCGAAGCCGCACGGTTATAACCGCGAAAATGTGGCGAGTTGATCATGCCAACTGCCGCCTTCTCGTGGTCCGGCAGGGCAAAGAACTGCCGGGCATGCTCCTGCACCTGCTTCAACAAGATGCTGTCGATGCCGTGGCCGGTCAGGTAAAGGAATCCGACATCCCGTGCGGCGTGGCGCAAATCGTCAAGAAACGCCTGACGCTGCACCGGGCTGCCATCGAGCAATGAAAGATCCAGGGTCGGTAAGGTGGTGATGTCCCGTGTGTGCGGCATGGTTCACTCCCATGTGAATTGACTGAGCGCGTTCAGCCTGGCGTCCTGTTGAAGCTAAACGATCTTAAAAACCGCTAATAAATATCTTTTTTGCATTAGCTTAGGTTCGATTCTTGACAGCAAATTGAGCGTTTGAGGTCAGCCACTTGATATAGCTCGATACACGCTTGTTATTCCACAAAAGAAGTACACATAGATTTTATAGTACGTTTCAATCTATGCGCTTCTGGCGCACTCGCATGGCCGATCTTCTTATCGCCATATCGAAATGCTCACCACCGCAGCCGTCATCTCTTGGCTGTTCTCCATCGGCCCGGAACTGATCCAGGTGCGCCTTGAGCAACATTTCGGCAAAGGGTTCAAGCACCAAAGGTGAATCCGCCCCTTCAACTACTTTTACTTTCTCTGGAGCGATGATGTCCGACCCAAAACCTCTGTTGTTTGCACTCTACGAACAAGCCAGCGTGGGCTGCGGCGGTGCTCCGAGCCTCTGGACGCACCCGGCCGACGAGCGCCTGGCAATCAACTCCCTGGGCTATTGGTCGAACCTGGCGCGCATTGCCGACCAGGCTAACCTCGACATGTTGTTCTTCGGCGACGTGCTGGGTTTCTACGACGTCTTTGGCGGCAATGCCGATGCGGCGATGAAATGGGCCGTGGAAGCGCCGGCCAATGACCCGCTGATGATCATTCCCGCCTTGGCCGCGGTCACGGACAACCTCGCGTTCGGCGTCACGGTCACCACCAGCTATGAACACCCCTTCACCCATGCCCGGCGTTTCAGCACCCTGGACCACCTGACCAATGGCCGGGTGGGCTGGAACATCGTGACCTCTTATCTGTCCAGCGCCGCGCGTAATTTCGGCCTTGAACAGATGATCAAACACGATGACCGCTATGAGCGCGCCGAAGAGTTCCTCGATGTGGTGTACAAGCTCTGGGAAGGCAGTTGGGCCGACGACGCCGTGGTTGCCGACAAGGCTCGTCAATTGTATGCCCGAGGTGATCGGGTACGGCCGATCAATCACGCAGGCGAGCATTATCGGGTAGCCGGCCCGCACCTGACCTCGCCGTCACCGCAGCGCACACCGCTGCTGATCCAGGCCGGCTGGTCGGGGCGTGGCCGTGAGTTCGCGGCGAAGCACGCCGAGCTGATTTTCATCGCCAAATCCAACCCTCAGGAAATCCGCCAGGGCCTGGAAGACATATGGGCCAAGGCCCAGGCACGCGGCCGCCAGCGCGAGGATGTAAAGTCCCTGACCGTGCTGCGTATCGTCACCGCCAAAACCGAGATTGAAGCCCAGCGTAAATATGATGCGCTGCAAAGCAACTACCACCTGCAGGCACAACTGGTCAGTTATGCGGGTGACACCGGCATCGACATCAGCCGCTACGCCGACAGCGATGCACTGTCGACCCATACCGAAGGGCTGACGTCCTATGTCATGCACCCTGATGGCAGTGGTAAACCGTTGACCGCCGGGGATGTGAAGCAACGTTTTGCCAAGGTCACCCGCGGCAGCGACCTGATTCTGGTGGGCACCCCGCAACAGGTAGCCGACCGGATCGAAGAACACGCGCGCATTTCCGGCACCAGCGGCTACATGATCAATCCATTGATCAGTCCCGGCACACTTGAGGATTTCGTAGAGTTGATCATTCCGGAATTACAGAAGCGCGGCCTCTACAGAACCCAACCGCAAAGTGGAACCTTCAGGTCCAGGCTGAGGGAGGATGGCAGCAACCATTTACCCGATTCGGCTTACGGAGCCTCATTCCGCTTCGACAAGGACCTATAGCCGCTGGGCGACTGCTTATGAGTGACTCAGCAGTCGTCGAGCGAGCGACGATTACGTCGCGGACCGGGGCGGGCCCGAGAAGCCCCGCCGCTGCCGCATAAACGTTTACAACATCAGAAACAGCGCCGAGGTCCAGCCCCCTTGATCCGTGCGCCACCAAGGCACAGACGGATGCATTGGGCGCCCCCCCAATTCCTGATGCAGCTTTCGCGACCAGATCAGTGTGTCACCATCGAACAGATCGCCCATCAGTTGCTCGAAGAAATTCAACGCGGCGATTACGAGCCCATCACACTGGGACGCAGCCATTTACCCGCTGAATTGGCCTGCGTAGCCTGGGCTGAAATCGAGCATCAACCGATCTACTCCATTCTGGAGTCGATCACTGGCATGGCGGTTACCCGCGCCGACCTGACTATCCGCRCACAAGAAGCCGACAAAAGTCTGGAGTGTTTTCAGGGAATGTAGAGGGATCAATCCAAGCAAGACTTTTCTTTGGGCCAAAAAAAATGGATCTCTTTTCAGAGATCCATTTTTTAAAACTCTCAAACCAGCTGTCCCCATTTTAGCTTTCGAGACACCTCGGGCTTACGTTGCGGCAGTGAACCCGCGCAGTAAATCCTCGGTCAAGGCATCGACATCTTCCAGGCCAATGTGCAACCGCACCACCGGGTTCAATGCGCGATCTGCTGCGCTGTTGCGATCCTGGCACCCCGAAGCATGGAAATGCCGGGGCCGGCCGAGCTTTATTTTTAGCAGGCTCAGCAGCAACCTTTTCCCGTCTCATGCCAGCGTTCAAAGAAATTCCTGTCGGATGTCGATGCTCGACCGTTCGCCAATATTGCGGTAGTTCTCCGTGAGCCACGCCTCGGCCTCTCGTCGTCCGTTGTCGCGCAGTCCGCAAAGGAAGTCCCAGCCCGCGTTGTACTTGCTGGACACACTAAGCGCGCACATTGCTTCATCGGACCGAATGGAATGGATCAGCATCTCCTTCATCTCGTCGCGATCGACCTTGCCTTGCTGGATGAGGTCGGTGACAAAGGCGATGGTGCGCATCTCACGCATCAGCGACGAGTTGAAGCTGATTTCATTGATGCGATTAAGGATGCTGGCAGCGGTAATGGGCACGCCCGGGCGGACGAGCGGGTTGATGTGGACGATCACCACATCGCGCGTAATGCAGTGGTAGATCAACGGAAAAATGGCCGGGTTTCCCATATAGCCGCCATCCCAGTAGTGCTGGCCGTCGATCGTGATCGCCTGGAACAATGTCGGCACACAGGCCGAAGCAAGCACCGCTTCGGCGCAGACGTCCTCGTCTGAGAAGATGCGTATCTTCCCCGTCTCGACATTGGTCGCGCACAGATAGAGGTGGAACGGGCATTGCTTTCGCAAGGCGGCGAAATCGACCTGTTCCTCCAGCACCTCTCGTAGCGGATTCAGGTTTTGGCGATTGAACTGGTAAGGTGAGAAGAGACGAAGCGCCATGTCCGCGAACGCATACATGGGTGAATGGTCCAGCCCGAAACTATGCGTCCCTTTCAGCCATGGCGTCCAACGCAACGGGTTACGACGCTCGGCGGACAGCGCCACGGCGGACCAGAAATCATGCAGCGCCTCGCGTGCGCCGGCCGCGCCCCCCTGCAGCATGCCATAGGCCAGCACGACGGCATTCATCGCACCGGCACTGGTTGCGCTCACCCCTTCTATGGCAAGCCTGCCGTCCTCGAGCAACCGATCGAGCACGCCCCAGGTGAACGCGCCGTGCATCCCGCCGCCCTGCAAAGCCAGCGCGACCGGCTTACGCTCTTCACCGTCCCGACGCGTTCCGTTCTTCATGATCATTCTTGGTCGCTCACCCCACGTTTGGTGCCCACGCATCGAGCAGCGCCTTGGCTTGTAGCAAATCAACGCTGTCGAAGCCTTCGGTGAAGAAGCTATAGATGTCGGCCAGCATTTGCCTGGCCGCCTCCCTGTCTCCCGCTTCCCATAGCTGAGCAAGGCTCACTGTGGCTCGTAGCTCGAGTGACTTTGCCCCTTGTTGTCGAGCGACCGAGATCGCCTTTTGAAAGCATGCTTGCGCTTCCTGCTGCACGGAAGAATCCTGTCTGTCTTCGCCATGGCATTGGAGGGTAAGAGCTCCCTTGAGCCGATACAGCTCTGCTTCGTAAAAGTGCTCACCTGTTCTGTTCACCATAGCCAGAGCGTCGGTCACGATATTCAATCCCGCCTGCGGTTGCCCGGCGCACCCGTGTGCTGCGGCCAGCAGGGCCAGAAAATAGGAGCATCCAAGCTCTGCTCCGGCTGCCTGGTAAGTGGCAATACCCTCGGTTATCTGAGTGATTCCCTCGTCAACGTTTCCCTGTTCAGTGCAAGCCCAACCCTGGAGGATATTCCCCCACGCCAAGTAAAACGGAAACCCTCGTTCGAGTGAAAGCTTGATGGCGGCATCAGCGCACTCTTCGGCGAGTCGTACGTCATGCCGAACCTGTCCCAGTACCGATGTAGCCGACAAGGTGAAGGCCAAGCCGAACGGGTCGGAAATCTTATTGGCCAGAGCAAGGGCCTCCCGGCCGCGCATGTTTGCCTGATCGGGGAACCCCAAAAACCAAAGGCACCAGGCCGAATATGTCAGGGAGTAGCCCGGATCCATGCCGTATGTAATGACAAGCGTGCGATGACGGTCCGGGTTGTAGAGGACGCGCGCCCGCTCCTGGTGTTCAAGGGCGTTGCGCAGATCACCCTGGAAAAGCAATGTCGCCCCGAGTGCCGCATGGGCTTCCACGAGCAAATCCGGATCCTGCGTAGTTTGCGCAGCACTGAGCAATCGTTCACCCAGCTCGCATGCCGTTGAGTATTGCGCACGCAATTCGTAGTAAGTCCGCATCCCCAGCAACGCAGGAAAAAGCGAGTCGTCACCTACTTGCGCGCATAGCGCCAGTGCACGGGTATAGGTGGCCTCCACCTCGGGCGCACCATAGCCTCGCACGGCCATCAAGGCCGGTCCCAGGCAGAGCAGCAACGTCAGTTCCTGATGAGCACGCGCGGGCGTGTCGGGCAAATGTTTGAGCAACTCCAGCGCCGCGCCGAGGTGACGCATTGCGTCGAGATGGGCGGAATGCTGGAGGGCCTGTTGCCCGGTACGCTGCAGGTACTCCACGGCCTTCGGGACATTGCCGCTCAGCCTGTAGTGGTGCGCCAGTTCGCTGCAGTAATCTGCGATACGGTTGGGGAACAGTGCCTCGATGGCCTGCGCCGTGCGTTCGTGCAGTGCACTACGCCGTTCCGTGAGTAGCGAGTAGCCAGCGACCTCCTGGGTCAGCGCATGCTTGAAGGAATACTCCACCTCCGGAAATGCGGGCCGCTGGTAAATGAACTCCGCGACTTCCAGTCGGCCCAGCAGGTCGCGCAAATCGTCGCCCATCCGAGCGCCCCGCCCATCATAGATGCGCTGGATCAGACTGAACGCAAACTCTTTGCCGATGACGGCGAGCGTCTGCAGCAATTCCTTCTGCGCAACGGGGAGCCGGTCGATACGGGCGGCGAGCACGCCCTGCACGGTGGTGGGAATATGCAGCGCGGCTGGAGTTTGCTCGATCCGGTAACGACCGGGTTCGCCAAGCAGCGATTTCTCCTCGACCAGCGTTTGGACCACTTCCTCCATGAAGAAGGGGTTGCCCTCCGTCTTCTCCAGGATGAGCTGTTTGAGGGGGACGAGAGTGGGATCGTCCCCAAGCAGTGCCGCGAGCAGTCCCTGGGCTTCGGCCGGGCCCAGCGGTTCGAGCCGGAGCTGGCTGCAATGACCCGCGCGCGTCCATGCAGGCTGATACTCGGGCCGGTAGTTTACGAGGAGCAGGATCGGGACACTCGCCACGCGGTCGATGAGGCACGCGAGGAATGCTTCGGTCTCGCGGTCCAGCCATTGCAGGTCCTCGAACAGCAGCTCGATCGGTTGATCGCGGCTCTCGCGCGCCAGAAGTTGCGTAATCGCGTCGAAAATGCGATCGCGCCGGATCTGAGGATCCATTTCCGCAAGCGCCGAACTGTGTTCGCCAATACCCAGCAGATAGAGCAGGTAGGGCACGAGGTCCTCGAAACTGCGCTCAAGCGTCAGGGCCTTGCCCATTACCTTTTCCCGACACCGCCGCTCATCGTCCAGGGCAGTGATCTGAAAATAGCTTTTCAGGAGCTCGATGAGCGGGAAATAGGCAAAAGCCTTGCCGTGCGATACCGAGAACGTCTCCAGCACCAGACAGCCGCGCCGCGAGCGTTCCTTGAACTCATGGAACAGCCGCGACTTCCCGACCCCGGCCTCGCCCACCACCGCGACGACCTGTCCGTGGCCCGCCTTGGCCTGATCGAGCGCCTGCTGCAGGTGGTCCAGCTCTACCTGGCGGCCGACGAATCTGGCCAGTCCGCGATGTGCCGCCAGTTGCAGGCGCGTGCGCAACGCGCCGACACCCAGCACCTCGTACACGACGAGCGGCTCGGGGATGCCTTTGACCTGGGTGGCCCCCAGCGTCCTGAACTCGAAATAGCCCTCTGCCAGCTTGTGGGTGGACTCGCTCACCAGTATCGACGATGGCGCAGCGATGCCCTCCATTCGGGACGCAATATGGATGGTGTGCCCGACCGGATCGTAATCGGTGTGCAAATTGTCCGTGCGGATCGAACGCACGACGACCTCTCCGGTGTGGACGCCAACACGGATTTGCAGCGGAATGCCTTTCTCCAGACGAATGCGGTCGCTATGTCGACGTATCGCCTGCTGCATGCGCAACGCCGCATACAGCGCCCGCTGCGGATGATCTTCATGGGCGATGGGGGCGCCGAACAGCGCGAGAATGCCATCGCCCAGCGACTTGGCCACGTAGCCTTCGTAGTAGTGGACGGCTTCCATCATCAGCGCAATGACCGGCTCGATCAGGTTTTGGGCCTCTTCCGGATCGAGGTTGTGGATCAGCGCCATGGAGCCGGCCATGTCGGCAAACAGCGCCGTAACGGTCTTGCGTTCGCCAGCGGTCTCGCCCCGGGCTTCCATAGCCGCCTGTTCGGCGCGGATGCGCTCGGCAAGATGATGAGGCGTGTAATGAATGGGCTCTGAAGAAGGCTCTGAAACAGGCCGCGAGTGCAGTGATGACGCAGCAGGCTCTTCGGTCAGCGATGCACCACATTCACTGCAGAATTTGGCAGACAGGCCCGCCTCGTGAGCACAGCGCGGACAGCTGCGAGACAGCTTGGCGCCACACGCTTCACAGCAGCTGGCCCCGGAAGGATTCTCGAATCCGCAGTTTGCACAGCGCATACGACCTCCTCCCTTGCCTGGTGCCTACTCTTTAACATTAGGCGCCGAACCCGCTGGCGGCAAGACACGACCGGACGAAGCACTCTGCCTCGGTACCTGATGTCGATTTCCGAACCGAAAGAGGCCAATCCGGTGCGCCCGGATCGACCTCGGTATCTACTGCCACCTCACCCACCGCTGTCGATCACGTGTTGGACGGTGATTGCGGAGTATCGGGATTGAGTTGCTGGCGTCTGAATTGCCCGGGTGGCTGGCCGTGGATCTGGCGAAAGCGTCGGGAGAAATAAGCCTCGTCAGCGAAACCGCACAACCTCGCCACCTCCCCCACCGGGCGTGTCCCATTGAGCAAATAATTGCGTGCCGCGTGCATCCTGCGCTCGAGCACCAGCTCAGTGAAGGTCTTGCCGATTTCCTTGCGCAACCAGTGCGTCAGATACGTCGGTGACAGGTAGGTCGCAGCAGCCACCTTGATCAGGTTCAGATCGGGGTCGGCAATATTCTTGCGCAAGTATTCGGACATCCTGCTCAGCGCGTCTCGCCGGCTGACTTCGGCGGCATTCTCTTCGGCCAATCGTTTGAGCGGTTCGGCATACAAGGCACAAACGCTCCCCACCAGTTGCAGCAACAACCCCTTGAGCATCTCGCGGGAGCCAAACTGACGGTTCTCATCCAGGACTCGCATCTGTTCGATCAAGCCACAGACTTTGCGGAAGTCCTCATCGCCCAGAATGAAATCCAGATGTTCCTGGAAGCGGAACGGCGACAACTCGGGTGCCAGCAAAATCGAGACCTCCTCCAGGTCCATCGGGTCGCATTGCAAATGCGGCAGCAGGAAGGTTTGGGAAAAATTGATCACCATGAAATTGCTGTCTTCCGGATGCGGAATCACGTGCACGCGATGCGGCAGGATGAAGGCCAGCGTGTTGCGCGGAAACGGGCGTTCGACATTGCCAATGTGCTGCACGGTATCGCCACCGAGGTTGACCTGGATCTGGAAATACTCATGGCGATGCGGGCTGGTTTCGGCGCGCCGGCCCCTTTTGTCGCGGATGTAAAAGTCTGTCAATTCGCTGCGTTGCTGCATGACGTAAGTGGGTACTCGACTCGGTGACGACATCGCCTGAGGATCCTCGACAGGTACATGGGCAGGTTGTCGTCGCGCCGCGATGCAGGCGGCGACTGCGGTGATTGTGAAGGCGGATAGCGCAGGGTTCAACAAGTCATCGGATGACACCGAAATACAGAGAATTATTTTTATCCGTGTGTGATGTATCGTCCGTCCAAAAAAACAACGTACACACAATTTTAATTAATCATTAATAAACAATAGCTTATGAAGCACATTAGGCAGAGCTGAAGAAACGTGCTGATGTGATTTTTCTTGGACACCTGCATTAATCGCCTTTTTCAGGAGAAAAAACGATCTAACGCCTCCGTTGATTTTGAGAGGTTGTACGACCACTGTGACAGTCAATGCAGCCCAACCTTCCAAAAACAATCAAAAGGTGCGCACGTGATGAACCGGCTTTTCTCCCTCACCAACCCTCCCCCGACCGAGCCCGTCCGAAGGCGTATCTGAGCGCCTGACAGTAGCTCTCCGCGCCTCTCATTCAAGTAGCGATTGCTCTGCCCCGGGACTGGGGGCAACGGCTTCGGCTGCGCGCGAACACCTCGATTCTACTAACAATAAAAAGGCCTACTCATGTCGAACTCGCAAACCTCCCCGTCCACCGCGCCGTCGGTGAGTGCTGGCGCCCGGGACGCCCTGCTGCCACAACGACTGCCGACGCGTCGGCGTTGGTTCATGCTGTCGTTGCTGCTGATTGCGACCATCATCAACTACATCGATCGGGTGAACATCTCGATTGCCGCACCGTTCATGGCCAAGGAGCTGGGTCTGGACAAGATAGAAATGGGCCTGATTTTTTCCGCGTTTGCCTGGACCTACGCACTCGCCTTGGTTCCCGCCGGGTTCATCGCCGATCGCTTCGGCTCCCGGTTCACTTACGGGGTGTCGCTGATCAGTTGGTCGACGGTCACCGTGTGCCAAGGCCTGGCCACAGGATTCGCTTCGCTGTTCGGGCTGCGCCTGGCTGTCGGTGCCATGGAAGCTCCAGCGTTCCCGGCCAACAGCCGTGCGGTGACGGTATGGTTCCCCGCCCGCGAGCGGGGTTTGGCCAGCAGCATCTACGTGTGCGGCCAGTATCTGGGCACGGCACTGTTTACCGGCGTGCTGTTATGGCTGGCCACGACCTATGACTGGCGCCATGTGTTTTACAGCACTGGCATCCTCGGAATCGTGTTCGGTGTGATCTGGCTCTACCTGTATCGCGATCCGCTGAGCTGCAAGAACGTCAGCCAGGAAGAGCTGAAGTACATCGAAGCCGGAGGTGGACTGGTCAAGAGCAGCCAGGAACGCACCCGGTTCAACTGGCGGCAGATCTCCGAGCTGTTCAGCTATCGGCAGATCTGGGCGATTTGCATCGGCAAGTTCGCCAGCACCTCGGCGTTGTACTTCTTCCTGACCTGGTTCCCGACGTACCTGATCGAGGAACGCAAGCTGACCATGATCAAGGCCGGGATCTTCGCCGTGCTGCCGTTCGTGGGCGCAACGGTCGGCATTCTGCTGGCCGGCATCGTCTCCGACTTGCTGATACGCCGTGGTTACTCAATGTCCTTCGCTCGCAAGCTGCCCTTGGTGGTCGGATCGATGCTGGGGATGTCGATCGTGCTGGTGAATTTCACCGATTCAAACGTGATCTGCATTGCCGTGCTGACCATGGCCTTCTTTGCCCAGGGAATCGCTTCGTCGTCGTGGGCGGCCGTATCGGAAGTCGCGCCCAAGGAATTGATCGGGCTGACCGGCGGGATCACCAGCCTGGCCGCCAACATTGGCGGGATCGTTACCCCGATCGTGATTGGCGGCATCGTTCACGCGACGGGCTCGTTTGCCTATGCCTTCTGGTTCATCGGCGGCGTGGCGCTGGTCGGCACCTTGTCCTATTCGTTGCTGCTCGGCCGCTTGTATCGCATCGAACTCAAGGCACGCTAAACGCAGAAAAGCGTTTTTCTCCAACACGAGGCGGCTTTCGTCCAACTTCGCAAAACGAAGCCGCCGTAGGCTGATGCTTCCAACAGGACCACTACAAAAATGACTATGACCGAATACGTTTTCACCCCGGATTTGCCTGTGACCTTGCCGGTTGCCGGCAGCCAGCAGCGCTTTCCCGTTGGCCGGGTATTTTGCGTCGGCCGCAACTACCCCTGGCCAGACACCCAAGACCAGTCCCGCCAGCCGCCAGTGTTCTTCATGAAACCGGCGAGCAGCGTGGTGGATGCGGCGGGTGAAGTGACTTTCCCGCCGTTGACCGAAGAGTTTGTCCACGAAATCGAATTGGTCGTGGCCATCGGTGAAGGCGGCGCCAATATTCCGGAGAGTCAGGCGCTGGCCTATGTCTGGGGCTATGCCGCCGGTCTCGATCTGACCCGTCGTGATGTCCAGCGCGCGGCCAAAAGCAATGGTTTGCCGTGGGAAGGTGCCAAGGTATTCGACGGCGCCGCGCCGATGACCGCCATCGTGCCGGTGACTCGCACGGGACAGCCGGATGGCGATTTGTGGTTGAACGTCAACGGCGAAGAGCGCCAGCGCGACAGACTCGACAGCCAGATCTGGTCGGTCAGTGAAATCATCAGCCGAATCTCTCGGTCAGTAGCGCTGCGAGCCGGTGACTTGATCATGACCGGCAGCCCGGCAGGTGTTGATGTACTGCAGCCAGGCGACATCATTAACGCCGGGATTGACGGCGTCGGCCAACTGGAAATGCGCGTCGGCAAGCGACCTTGAACCCGGCACACGCCCTCGTGAATTGAAAAGGGAGATAACAACATGTCCAGTCCTTTGAAAGTGGCCCTGGTCACCGGCGCCGGTAGCGGAATCGGTCGCGCCGTGGCCCTCGGCCTGATGGCAGACGGATTCACCCTGGTATTGGCCGGACGTCGACCGGAGCCCTTGCAGGCATTGGTCGAATTGGCGCTCAGCGAGGGACACGCAGCGTTGGCGGTGCCCACTGATGTGCGCGACCCGGCCAGTGTCGACGCGCTGTTTGCCACCATCATCGAGGTATACGGACGCCTCGACGTGGTGTTCAACAACGCCGGGGTCAACGCCCTTGCAGTGCCGCTCGATGAACTGACGTTCGAGCAGTGGCGAAACGTGATCGACACTAACCTCAACGGCGTTTTCCTCTGCGCCCGTGGTGCCTTCGGACTGATGCGCCGGCAACAGCCACAGGGCGGCCGCATCATCAATAACGGCTCGATCTCGGCGCATACCCCACGCCCCTTCAGCAGCGCCTACACCGCCAGCAAACATGCGGTGCTGGGGCTGACCAAATCCCTGGCCCTGGACGGGCGCGAATTCAACATCGCCTGCAGCCAGATCGACATTGGCAACGCCCTGACCGAAATGTCGGTGCGCATGACCAAAGGCGTGCGCCAGGCCAACGGCACCATCGCCGTGGAGCCGATGGTGGACGTCAAACATGTGGCCGATGCCGTGCGCTACATCGCCGGTCTGCCGCTGGAGGCGAACGTCCTGAACATGACCGTCATGGCCAGTGCCATGCCGTTTGCCGGTCGCGGTTGAACCGGCCTTTTTATTCCGTTACGCGAGGTTTACATGAAGCCAGAAGTCTTGCAGCTCAGCCCGATCCTGATCCCTGAAATCAACGCGCGGCTCGATGAGCTGTTCACCGTCAGACGTTACTTCCAGCAGGCCGACAAGCAGGCTTATTTGCAGGAACACGGCGCGAACATTCGCGGGGTGATCACCGGCGGGCATACCGGCATCAGTCAGGCGCTGATGGCGCAATTACCCAAACTGGAAGTGGTGGCGGTCAATGGCGTCGGCACCGATGCGGTGGATCTGGCTTACGCCCGGGATCGCGGGATCCGCGTGACGGCGACCATCGGCGCGCTAACCGAGGATGTCGCCGACCTGGCCATCGGCTTGTTGATTGCCGTGTGTCGAGGCCTGTGCACCAGTGATCGTTACGTGCGTTCGGGCCAATGGCCCCATAGCCCGACGCCGTTGGCCCCGTTACCGTTGGCGCGACAGGTGTCTGGCATGCGCATCGGCATCGTCGGCATGGGTCGGGTCGGCCGCGCAGTGGCGACCCGGGCCGCAGCGTTCGGCTGCCCGATCAGTTACACCGATCTGCAGCCGATGAGCGATGTGAACCACACCTTCATCGCCGATCTGAAGCAGCTGGCCAGCAACACTGATGCGCTGATTCTCGCGGCCGCTGCCGACAAGGCGGAAGCCATCATCAATGCCGAGGTGCTGCAGGCGCTGGGCAAGGACGGGTATCTGATCAACGTGGCGCGCGGCAAGCTGGTCAACGAGGTCGATCTGGTGACGGCACTGGCCGCTGGAGAGATCGCGGGTGCGGCGCTGGATGTGTTTGTCGATGAACCGAACGTCCCCGAGACACTGTTTGCCAACGAGAAAGTGGTCCTGCAGCCTCATCGCGCAAGTGCGACGCTGCAGACCCGCACGCGGATGGGAGAGATGGTGGTGGCGAGCCTGGTGGACAGTTTCGCCGGGAGAATACCGCAGGGTTCCGTGACTGACTGAAGCGTGGCCACCGAGAGGACGTTGCGTCCCCTCGGTGGCTCGGTGTCAGGTAAATAAATCGATGCCCAACTGGAAGGCGACCCACAGCGCGAGGCCTGTAGCAAAGAACAGCGCGATGTTTTCAAACAGGTAATGGCTGGTCGATTTTCAACACCATCGCCAGCGACTCACCCGCCCCTGAGCATGTATTTTTTTCGTGAGAACGAGCACAGTCGAACATTATAGATACGACGTCATATAACAATTCTTGAGCGAGAGAGTTTAGAAATGGTTCAAACTCGCGGTTGCGTGAATGACATCGAACCGGACTCGAGTCCAGCAAACACTGAGCCTTAGCCACGACATCTCTTTCCAGCCTGAGAAAAACAGCGATTGATGTTGTTTGAGCATAGTCATAGGATGACAGACCACAACCATAAAAATAAAGGATCACCTGTGAGTAAACCTCTTCTCTTGGCCGCTGCCGTCGTCTACAGCCTCAGCCAGCAAGCCAATGCCGCCACTTTTGCCTATATCTCGAGCCCGGGAGACGGTCTGATTTCCCAGTATCGCCTTGACCAGAACAACGGCGCGTTGAGTCTGATTGAACAGGTCAACGCCGGTGATCAGGTCAACCCCATGGCCATCACCCCTGACGGCGAAGTGTTGTTTGCCGCCTTGCGGGTCAAGCCGTTTCAGGTGCTGGGCTACCGCATAGATCCCAAGAGCGGACATCTGACTCCGCTGTCCAAAGCGCCACTGGCAGAAAGCATGGCTTACCTGTCTACCGATAGAAAAGGACACTATCTGCTCGGTGCATCCTACGGTGCCGACACCGTCAGCGTTCAGGCCATCGACAAGCTCTATCAGCCTTCTGCCAGCATCCTGAGCTACAAGACAGGCCCGCATGCGCATTCGGTTCGCACCGACCCGAGCAACCGTTTTGCCTACGTAGGCAATCTTGGCGCGGACCAGGTGCTGCAATATCGCCTTGATGCCAAAACCGGCGAGCTCACCCCCATCGGCAGCGGCTACATCAGTGTCCCGGACAATACCGGGCCTCGACACCTGGCCTTTTCCCCGAACGGCAAATACCTGTATGTGGTCGGTGAAATGAACGGCACGGTCACAGCGTTTTCAATCAATGACAGCACTGGCGCATTGACTCGGATTGCCGTTGCCAACGGTATTCCCGAGCGTTTGAAACTGGCTCACGGCGAGGTGCGTGATGCACGTAACAACGACTTGAAGGACGACCCCACACCACGTATCTGGGCGGCGGACCTGCGGATCTCGCCCGATGGCAAGCTACTGTTGATGACCGAACGCACCAGCAGCTCGGTATCGGCATTCGCGGTTGACCCTTCAACAGGCAACTTGAGCTTTCTCGAGAACTATCCGGTGGAAGAAAAGCAGCCACGCAATATCGCTTTTTCACCCAATGGGCGCTGGTTGCTGGTAACGGGTGAGAAAAGCGAAAAAGTCGGCACTTACGCGATCAGCAACAACGGCGCCTTGAAACGTGTCGGTGAAGCGGCGTCGGGAAAAGGTGCGTTATGGATTGAGGTACTGCAAACGTCGCTGGAGTAATCTTCGGGCGGAAAAAAGACGCTTGGAGGTCGGGGAGTTGGCTCATTCCGACCTCCAAGGTTTAACGGTTATCCATAAAATGCAGTGCAAGGTGTTTGCCTTGATTCGCCGTGGGCTTCTTCAAAATCAGTCCTTCGGTTCACAGCCACTGCAATCAAGGTCGGCCGTTAAATCCCGACGTCAGGTGCTAGCCCAGCCAACCGACCGCAGTCTTTGGAATCACTTCGGATTCATCCAGTTTGGAGGCGAACATGCTCACGGCTTCCACCGCATCACTGGTGCCACTGCGAATCTGCAAGATCACAGAACCGGCTTGATCAGCCAGAGTTACGCCGCGTTGCGCGCCTTCCTGGGTGGCATTCATGCTGACAACCGCCTCACGTGTCTCGGAGAGGATCTTGCCGATCATCTCGGCGATTTCCGCTGTCGAACGACTGGTACGCCCCGCGAGCTGCCTGACTTCATCGGCTACCACGGCAAAACCACGTCCTTGATCCCCGGCACGGGCCGCCTCGATGGCCGCATTAAGTGCCAGCAGGTTGGTCTGGTCGGCGATCCCGCGAATGGTATTGACGATTGCAGTGATCTGTTCGGAACGATCGCCCAGTTGTCCCACCAACCGCGCAGAGGCCCCAATATTGTCGGCAATCCGACGCATCTCACTGGCAGTCTCTTGAATGACCTGCGTGCCCTGTTCGGCAAACTTTTCCGTCTCGGCGGAAATATGGTAAGCCCGAGAGGCGCTGCGTGAATCGGCCTCAAACTTCTCTACCCGCTCGGTGATATCACTGGCGAACTTAACGATCTTTATTAACATACCGTCAGCGTCATAGACCGGATTATAACTTGCCTCCAACCACACAACCCGACCGTGCTTAGCGATACGTTTGAATTGGCCGATGAAAAACTCGCCCATATTCAGTCGACGCCAGAAGTCCGTGTACTCACTGCTGTTTATAAGGGCTGGTTCGCAAAACAGGCGGTGATGTTTACCCTTGAGTTCTGTCAGCCCGTAACCCATGACATTCAGAAAGTTTTCGTTAGCGGTCAATACATTACCGGACAGGTCGAACTCGATCACCGCCATGGCCCGATCCAGCGCGGCAAGTTTGCTACGGGTTGCCGCTTCCTGCGCCACTTTGTCAGTGACGACCAGCGCGTACTTGACCACTTTCAACACTTGGCCGCGCTCATCCAGCACAGGGTTATAACTGGCTTCCAGCCAGATAACCTGCCCTCTGCCATTGATACGCTGAAATGTGCCGGAAACGAATTTACCCGCCCGAAGCTCGGCCCAGAATTCACTGTACGCCGGGCTGCTGGTGAGTGTCGGTAAGCAAAAGTCCCGGTGAGACTTGCCGACCAACTCATCGGTTCGATAACCCAGGGCCTGCAAGAAGTTATCGTTGGCGCGAAGCACCTTGCCGTTCAAGTCGAGTTCGACCACGGCCATGGAGCGCTCAAGTGCAGCGATCAGTCGTTTGTACTCTGCTACATCGGCCATCCTGGCCGCCAGCTCCGTTTTCAGTGCGTTATTGAACATGACGTACCTCAGTCTGACAAGAAATCAAAGGACCTCAAGCTCACTATCGGCTGTTAGTTACATAACTAAATACAACTAAACGGAGTTTTTATTTGACGTCAATGAACCGCGCTTTAGCCTTTTTAAAGGCCAAGGTATTATCTATAGCATCACTTTGGCCATCGCCCTTGACCTCAATCGCCTTGGCCTGGGCATTGTTGATCGCGCGGCAAGGCGTTAACAGCGACGCCGGGCGCACCGTGCTCGAATACGGGTACTGAATGTAACCCGCCAGCGGATAGTCGTCGGCGCGCTCGGAGCCCAGCAGTGTCGCTCCTGGAGCGGTGTAGCGGTGTAGCGGTGTAGCTGTGTAGCTGTGTAGCTGTGTAGCTGTGAATGCCTAGAGGAAAACATCGCGGGTATCAGCATTTACAGCGTAAGAAACAACGCAGAAGTCCAGACTCTGGATTGATCACGCTGCCTTGCGCAATCGCCGACCTTGATGTAGCTGTCGATGCGACAGTGGATCGCAACGTCGCGCCGGCCAACTGCGACAAGTCAATTTCAATACTGTCGGTGTCGCCGTTGGTGTCGGTGCGAAAGGCCAGAACCGTTGCATCCTTGCGCCATACAGTTTGCTCGGGGTGATCGAGACCCAAGGCTCGAAAGCCACTGATGACCGCTCCCGTCACCCGAATCTCGCCGGTCCAGTAAGCGTCACGATAGCGGTCCTTGATTCGTGCGCCCCCCCAGACGCAACCGAATACGTTGGGCGGAAAACCCCAGCTCCTGGTGCAGATTGCGCGACCAGATCAGCTTGTCACCGTCAAACAGATCGACCTGCTCCCAACCCGCCTCGCCCAGCAGTCGATAGTCCAGCGTGGTATCGGCCATATATAGGATGCACATTGGAAACTCCCTATGCGCCTTTCAGATGCGCATAGCTATCAACGAAACGCTTAAATTTGTGTTGACCACAAGTGTACGCTTCATACTTCGCAGGTTGAGCCTCACTCACGCAGGTTGGCACAGGCTCAACAACCGCATCGAAATCCAAATCAATAAAGAACGGTATTGAATAGTGCTCCAGACCGCTAGTATTGATGACGCGATGCATTGTCGAGGTGTAGCGATCGTTGGTGAGGGTTTGAATTAGATCACCAATGTTGACAATAAAAGTGCCTTCAACGGGTGGGGCAGTCACCCACTCCCCTGCACGGTTCCTGACTTGCAAACCGCCAACGGCGTCTTGGGATAGGACCGTCAAAAAACCATAGTCGGTGTGGGCCCCAATACCGATCTCCTCTTGCGAAATCCTTCCGATCTGGGGCGGGTAACGCAAAATTCGCTGAATAGTGATGGGCTTGCGCTGAAGATGTTCAAAGTAATCTTGTGGCAAACCCAAACTCAGTGCGATTCCACCAATAAGCATTCGCGCGAGCGCCAGTACAGCGGAATGATAAGCTTCGGCAACCGTCTCGAATTGCGGCAGTCCAGACGGCATTTGATTAGGGCCAAAAAATGGAGAAACCTCATCGTAATGGGCTCCGCAATCAAAACACTCTTTGAAATCACGTGTATTAGCTGGGTCTACGTTTTCCGCGTACATCGGGATATAACCACGTAGCCTGGGCCCTGAATTCACGACATTAAGCTTGTTCTTCTCCTCATAAGGAAGCTTGAAAAAAGCTCGTAAGGAACTACATCCTTGCAAGGAACAGGACGGACTCCGCCCACAATGCTGACAACAAAATAACGCGCAAAAAAAAGCCACTCATTGAGTGGCGTTTTTTGTATTTGAAGCGGGAAACGAGACTGGAATCCGTGCTTTTTCTCCTTGAAAGCGCTGAGATTTTTCTACCGCCAGCGCTTTCGATGTACTGGATGATGTACGCATTTGGTGAGGCCGGAAAGGTCCCATATTTACAAATTACTTCGAGGGCATTCGTAGCTCCCGTCATCTCCCTGTAGTGGTCTTATGCATGTGCAATCCCCCCTGTAAATACACCCGAGTTTTTAGTAAAGAAAATCATTTCCGCTAGACGTCCGTTTTTCAGAGACCAGCCCACCTAACGACTCAGTCAACYACCAAAAAATATATAACCGTTAGCAATAATCCACATAACAAATATTAATGCCACATGACCACCTCATCATTAACTTACTATTTATGACTGACGCAACCTCATTGAATATCGCTCACTCAATGGCGTCTTCATCGCCCCATAAAAACCATCCAACCCACTGTAATCATTAAACAAAAACCTGATCAAGACACTCACTCCATCGACTGCACCACGTTGTTCCAGCAGCTCACCTCAAACTCTGCCATCAGGCAAGCTTGCAAAAACACCACAGCCGTCTAACTTCATGATTATCTTTGCAAGCGTAATCAACCGCACATAAAAACCAGCCATTCAGGCGGGGGAGTCTATTTTTCTAAAACAAACCAGACGCTGCTTTTAATTGCTGAAACGGAAATCAGTCATAACGATCAAGAGGGATGCTTGATGAAGCGCAGCCGATGGTATCGTGCATTCTCGCAACGAGGGCCAGCCGAACATTTTTGGCTGTCATTGTTTTGCTTCTCAGGCCTGGTGATCGCCAGCTTCCTGTTGTTCGAACAACAGATCCAGGACTTCCTGACCCCTCTCAACCTGTTCCTGCCTTCGACGCCCACCCAGAAACTCAACCTGGCGCTGCTGCTGATCACCCTGCTGGCGCTGGACGTGGTGCTGCCAGTCCCTTCGAGCATGGTAGCGCTGCTGGCCGTGGCCATGCTGGGCAGTCTCGGCGGTTACCTGGTGATTTTCATTGGCCTGTGCCTGGGTGCCGGGCTGGGTTATGCGCYGGGGGCCGGCTATTTTCGTCTGCTGTCCGGTCGCCTGGGCCTGCATCAGCGCCAGCCGGGACAGCTGGCATACAAGCTGGGCACGCTGTCGTTGATCTGCCTGCGCGGCGTGCCGGTATTGGCGGAAACTTCGGTGGTGGCCGCCGGTATGCAACGTTACCCGCTACGCGCGTTCGTGCTGGTCACCACTCTGGCCAATGCCGGCCTGGCACTGGCCTACAGCGCCATCGGCATCTACCTCGTCGAGCAGAACGCACTGCTGGTGACCCTCCTCGCCAGCATGGTGTTGCCCGGGCTGTTTATCGCCGGGTACAGCCTGTTCAAAACCTTGCGCAAGCAAAACGCCGAGCAATCCCTGCACGGGCGTTTCGAGGTCCGTTACGACTACCCGGTGGTGTTCACCGATCACCTGTTCGAGCCGTCCAATCCGTGTCTGCATCGCCAGCTCACCGCACGACTCACCCCACAGCACCGGGGCCCGGTGACAGTGCTGGTGTTCGCCGATGAACTACTGCTGCAAAGCGCCCCGAAATTGCTGGAACAGATCGACGCCTACTTTGCCGCCCATGCGGCGGACCTGCATTTGCAGGCCGCGCCGATTGCGGTGCCAGCCGGCGAACTGAGCAAGGATTCACAGGTGTTGCAGCAGCTGTACACCGACATGCTGCAACATGGGCTGGACCGGCATTGCTATGTCCTGGCCCTGGGCGGCGGCGCGGTGCTGGATGCGGTGGGCTACGCCTGCGCCACCTTCCACCGCGGTATTCGCCTGATCCGCATCCCGAGCACGGTGCTGGCCCAGAACGACGCCGGTATCGGTGTGAAAAACGGCATCAATGCTTTCGGCCAGAAGAACCTGCTGGGAGCCTTCTATCCCGCCACCGCGGTGATCAACGACTTCCAGCTGCTGACCAGCCTGACTCGCCGCGACCAGATCGCCGGGCTGGCCGAAGCGGTAAAAGTGGCGCTGATCAAGGATCAGGCATTTTTCCAATGGATGGAACAACAGGCCGACGCCCTCGCCTGCTTCGATCACCCGGCCAGCCGCTACGCGATCCGCCGTTGCGCCGAACTGCACCTGGCGCACATCACCGGTGCCGGCGATCCCTTCGAACGCGGTAACGGACGACCACTGGATTATGGGCACTGGGCCGCGCACAAACTGGAAAACCTCAGCCAGCATCGGCTGCGCCATGGTGAAGCCGTGGCGGTGGGCATGGCCCTGGATGGACTCTATGCCAATGCCTTGGGACTGTTGAGCGATACCGATACCGAACGGGTTCTGAACCTGCTGCTCAAGCTCGGCTTCAACCTGTGCCCGCCGGAACTGTCCTTGAAAGATACACAGGGGCACTCCCAGGTTTTGCTCGGGCTGGAGGAATTCCGCCAGCACCTGGGCGGGCAACTCTCCATCCCCATGCTCAGCCGGATCGGCGAGTCGGTGGACCTGCATGAAATCGATGCCGCGCGGATGGAGCAGGCGCTGCAACGGCTGTCCACCCGAATCGGCCCGGCGCTCACCCTCAGCGAGGGCTGCGCGCAATGAGCCAGACATCACCGAACCTCAAGACCTGGATGACCTTGGGCCGGGTGTCCAACCTGCCCACGGTATGGACCAACACCCTGGCCGCGGCCTTGCTGGCCAGCAGCGCCGGTGCCCTGACGCCGCCGTCTTCGCTGGTGTGGATCCTGCTGCTGGCCGCACTGTCGCTACTGTATCTGGCCGGCATGTTGTTGAACGACCTGGTGGACGCCGATTGGGATCAACAACACCATAACCCTCGCCCCATCACCCTGGGCCTGGTCAGCCGCCAACAGGTGCGTCTGGCCACTGTGCTGTTACTGACACTGGCCGCGGCCTCGGTGTTGGGGCTGAGCCGGCTGATCGACCAACCATACTGGTTGCTGGGCAGCGCCGCCTTGCTGGTGGGCTGCATCCTCGGCTACAACCTGCTGCACAAGAAATACGCCCACAGTGTCTGGCTGATGGGCGCCTGTCGCTCGGCCCTCTACCTCACGGCAGCGGCCAGCCTGGCGGTGCCACCGGAGCCGATCTGGCTGTGCGCCATGTTGCTGGGTGTCTACATCAGCGGCCTGACCTACCTGGCCCGCCAGGAACACCGCAACCAGTTGCTCAGCCGTCTCCCGCTGATCCTGATGTTAAGCCCGCTGACCCTGGCGATTTATGCCGACAACGTCTGGTTTTGGCCGGTGTTGCTGCTCTGGCTTGGCTGGCTGGGCTGGCACTACTGGCACCACTTGGCCCACCCGCAGCATCGGCAGGTCCGCGCCTTTATCGGCGCCGGCCTGGCGGCTCTGCCACTGTTCGATGCCCTGGTGCTGGCCGTAGCGAACCAGCCACTGGGCAGCCTGTTATGTGTTCTGGTGTTTTTCCTGCTTCCACACTTCCAGCGCTGGATCAAACCGACATGAACATGGACGTCACTGCACCGCCATCAGCGGCCCTCGAAATGCGTCACGACTGCCTCGCCGAACAACACCAGGCCCTCACCCTACAGCTCGATGACGCCGAGTTGCAGTGGTGGCGCCAGGCCCAGGAGCGGCTTGCCCAACGCCCGGACGCCAATACCGCGGCGCTGTTGAGCAGCCAGTGCAAGCGCAACCTCAAGGAGCAACCACTGCCCCTCAATCCCGGCTGGAGCAACGTCCAGTTGGCGCGGGCGTTGCTGCTGGCTCAAGTGCTGGAGCGACAACCCCTCGCCGGGCAACTGCCCTTGCTGCGCCAACTGTTTCTGTGGGGCGACGACCAAGAAAAAATCGCCACCCTGAAGGCCCTAGACTGGCTCGACAGCCGTGGGCTCTGCGTGGAACTGGCACTGCAAGCCGGGCGCACCAGTAACAGCCAGGTGTTTGCCGCCCTCGCGCTGGACACCCTTTATCCATCGCGCCATTACAGCGAACGGGCCTTCCATCAATTGGTGCTCAAGGCGCTGGGCATGGGGCTCGACGTACGCCACCTGATCGGCCTGACGCAACGACACAGCGTCACCCTCAACCAGTTGGCCCTCGACCTGCTGGACGAACAGCTTGCTGCCGAACGAACGGTGTCTGCCGGGCTGTCCCGAGTGATCGCCTTCGACCTGCTCAGCCCGGCGCAACACCAGCGCCTGGCCGGGCTGAATCAGCAGCAACGCTTGCCGCCGGAGTGGCACGAGCACCTGGCCGGCACCTCACTGAACTGACACTCAACGACTCCTTTTCCTTGACGAGGATTTACCATGCTCAAGTACTTCGACCCGCATATTCATATGGTCAGCCGTACCACCGATGACTACCAGAACATGGCCGCCGCCGGCATCACCGGGGTGATCGAACCGGCGTTCTGGCAGGGCCAGGCCAGGACCAGTGTCGGCAGTTTCATCGATTACTTCGACACCCTGTTGGGCTGGGAGCGCTTTCGCGCGAGCATGTTCGGCATCCACCACTTCTGCACCATCGGCCTCAACCCCAAGGAGGCCAATGACCTGTCGGTGGCCAATGAAGTGCTGGAGATTCTGCCGCGCTATCTGGTGAAAGACGGTGTCGTCGCAGTCGGCGAAATCGGCTACGACGACATCACTCCGGAGGAGGACCGTTTTCTCGCCGCTCAACTGGAACTGGCCAAACAATTCAATTTGCCGGTGCTGGTGCACACCCCGCACCGCGACAAGATCGGTGGCACCAAACGCACCCTGGCGGTGATTCGCGAAGTCGGGATTGCCGAGCACCTGGTGATCATCGACCACCTCAACGAACTGACCCTGCCGCTGGTGCTGGACAGCGACTGCTGGCGCGGCCATTCGATCTACCCCAACACCAAGATGTCGGAACAGCGCATGGTCGCTCTGTTGAAGGAGTACGGCACCGAGAAAATGGTGGTCAATAGCGCCGCCGACTGGGGGATCAGTGACCCGCTCAAAGTGCCGAAAACGGGCGAGGCGATGCTGGCTGCCGGCTTCAGCGAGGGCCAGGTCGAACAGGTGCTGTTCCACAACCCGGTGGACTTTTTTGCCCAAAGCGGACAGCTGGACAAAGCCCTGGTCAGCACTCCGCTGCCCATCGACCAACGTCGGCAGTGGCAGGACAATTCCGCCCTGCGCGGCCAGGAACCGGTGATCAAATGAGTGCCGGCACGGGTTGGGCTGCCACGCAGGTCGGCTATTGCAGCAACGTACACCCGACCCGTGACCTGGCCGGGCTACGGTCATCCATCGAATGGCATTTCCAGGGTGTGCGCACCCTGCGCGGCCTGAACGAGCAAGACAGTGGGCTGTGGATCAGCGCCCTCGCTGCGGCCGAACTACAGCAGGCGTCAGCTCGGGCGGATTTCCTCAGCCTGCTGCAACGCAGCGGGCTGCGGCTGACTTCACTTAACGGCTTTCCCTATGGCCAATTTCATCAGGGCGCGGTGAAAGCCGACGTCTATTTGCCCAACTGGACTGATCCGAAACGGCTGGCGTACAGCCTGAATCTGGCCCGAATCCTGGCGCACGCCCTGCCGTCGGATTGCCCCCAAGGCGTGATTTCCACCGTACCGCTGGGCTACGCCGCCAACTGGAACCCGCAGCGACAGCAGCATGCCGAACATCTGCTGCGCCAACTCACGGCTTCACTGGCCAGGCTGCATCGGGAGACGGGCAAGAAGATCGTGTTCTGCCTGGAGATGGAGCCGGACTGCGTGCTGGAAAACACCGACCAGGCGATCGCCTTCTTCCACCGCTACCAAGCCAGCGACCCGAACCATGACTATCTGGCGCTGTGTTTTGATGTCTGCCACCAGGCCGTGGTCTTCGAACATTGCTATCAATCGCTGGAAAAGCTGCGTCAGGCCCGGGTGCCCGTTGGCAAGATTCAACTGTCCAACGCGCTGATTTGCCGTCTGCCCCCTGAGGACGACAACCGACGCCAACACATACTCAACACATTGAGCGACTTCGCCGAAACCACCTACCTGCATCAAGTCAAAGCCCGCGATGTGCAGGCGCGGTTATCGGGCTGGGCCGACCTTCCCGACGCACTCGACGATTGCGCAAACAACCTGGGGCAATACCCCGAACTGCGGATTCATTTCCACATTCCGCTATTCAGCGAACACTTGCTGCTGCCCGAACTCAGCGGCAGTCAGATCGCCCTGTCGCAGACCTTCGACTTTCTCGCAGACCATGGGGATTTCCGCCCTGTGCTGGAAGTGGAAACCTACAGCTGGGGCGTGCTGCCCGCGCAACTGCGGCCCGACACCGAGCACGCCCAACTGCAGGGAATCGCCGCGGAACTGCGCTGGGTCGAAGAGCAATTGCGGCAACGGCAATTGCTGCAACCCCAAACGCGGGAGGCGCTCGCCGATGCCCTCTGATCAACCGCGTCAACCGCTGCTGCTGATCAACGTGGTCGCGCTGACCCCGGCGCTGCTGGGGCCGGCGACACCGCACATCAATGCCCTGTTGAAAACGGCAAAAATGGCCAGCCTGCAACCAGTGTTTCCGGCGGTCACTTCTACAGTGCAGGCCTCGATCCTCACCGGCGCGTCGCCGTCGGAGCACGGCATCGTGGGCAATGGCTGGTATTTTCGCGACCAGGCTGAAGTGCGTTTCTGGCTGCAACCCAACGCACTGATCCAGGGTGAAAAGGTCTGGCAGCAGCTTAAACGTGAGCTCCCCGGGTTTCGCTGCAGCCAGTTGTTCTGGTGGTACAACATGTATGCGGACGTGGACGCCGCCATCACCCCACGCCCGCACTACCCGGCCGATGGCCGCAAGCTGTTCGGCCTGTATTCGACACCGGCCTCGTTGCACGAGCGTATCGAACGGCAAATCGGCGAATTCCCGTTTCCGGGTTTCTGGGGCCCGGCGGCCGGCATCGCGTCGAGCCGCTGGATCGTCGACTGCGCCATCACCGAGTTCCAGATCGATCGACCCGATCTGCAATTGGTTTACCTGCCGCATCTCGACTACTGCCTGCAGCGACTGGGCCCCGATCATCCGTCGATTGCCGACGAGGTGCGGGCCATCGACAGTGAAGTGGGTCGCCTGCTGACCTTTGCCCAGGAGCAAGGCGCGGCGGTGATGCTGTTGTCCGAATACGGGATCGAAGCGGTGCAGCAGTCCGTATCGATCAACCGACTGTTGCGTTCGGAAGGCTTGTTGCAGGTGCGCCAGTCGCTGACCTGGGAGTTGCTCGACCCCGGCGCCAGCGCGGCCTTTGCCGTGGCCGATCATCAGATCGCGCATGTCTACGTGAAGCAGGCGCACGACATCCCGCGTGTCAAAGCGCTGTTGCAGCGCCAGCCCGGCATCGAGCAAGTGCTGGATAAAGCCGAACAAAGGGACTGGCAACTGGATCATCCGCGCAGCGGCGAGCTGGTGACCGTGGCTGCGCCGGGATACTGGTTCGATTACTACTACTGGTTCGACGATCGCAAGGCACCCGACTTTGCCCGCACCGTGGACATCCATCGCAAGCCCGGCTACGACCCGCTGGAACTGTTCATCGACCCGGCCATTCGTTTCCCGAAATTGAAAATGGCGCGTCGCCTGCTGCAGAAAAAGCTCGGTTTTCGCTACTACATGGACCTGATTCCGCTGGACACCCGCCTGGTCCGCGGCAGCCATGGCCGCCTGCCCGACAGCGAGAACACCGGCCCGCTGCTCATCACCAATTGCAATCTGCCGTTGCCGCAGCGTCTTGCGGCCACGGCCGTGAAGCAACTGCTCCTGGAACACTTCCTGGGGCATTCACACACCGACCCGGCCAATGCCAAGGAGCTTCCATGCGGCGAGCCATTTCTATAACAGTTCTGAGTGCCCTGGCCGGTTTGGCTCAGGCACAGGACACTAACAACTTCAACTGCAGCAACTTCCTGCAATTCGGAACCAGCATCGATCAGACCCGTGCGGCGTTCAACACGAGTCCCGAGGCCATGGCCTGGAACTGGTTCGTCTGCCTGAACCAGCCCGACGCCCAGGGTTACAACCGCCAGTGGGAGTCGTTCAAGCCTTCCGACCAGGTCTACCTGGCCAATGGCGCCTCCCCCGGCACGTATGAAAGCCGCACGAGGCTACCGGGCGAAGTGCTCAGGCAAGCCAAGGCCCTGGGGCTGGACTCGAGCCGCGTCCTGCACAACCTCAAAGCCACCCAGCAGGTCGACGGGCTGAGCCTGGAAATGGGCGGCACCGCCGTGCCTGACGCACAGCAAGGCCACGTCGTGCGCTTTCAACTGCTGATGTCCAAGGACACTTACGACTACATCGTCAGCAAAAACGTCTACAACATGAATGGTCAGGATGCCCTGACGAGCAATCTGAACTTTCCGGCCACGGCCTGGGAGTTGAAAGCCGCCTGGCTGTGGATCGGCGCGGACATGGCTTACAAGAAGAAGCTGGAAGCCGACGGCTACTACGTTGCCCAGGCCTATTACTCGATAGGCACCGGGTACAAGGTTGGCTACGCGGCGCTGAGCGGCTTGCATGTGGTCAACAAACTGAGCGCCGACTGGGTCTGGACCACCTTCGAAAACGTCAATAACCCCAAGTACACCGTGACCAAGGGCCAGCCGCCCGCGCCAATGACAAACAGCACCGGGCCGACATCGGCTGCCATACCGGTCAATACGCAGTTCCAGGCCAATAACCCAAAGCTGTCGAAATACGAGTTGATCGGCGTGGAGTTCCTACCCAAGACCCAGGTCCTGGCGAACTCGCAGTTGGAATCGGCCTTCCAGGCCAATTCGTCCTGCCTGGCCTGCCACGGCACCGCCGCCTACTCGAAGCAGGACGGTTATTTCAATTTCGCCATACCGAGCGGCGGCGGCCTTACCTACCCCACCACACCGCTGCCGGTCACGGCCTTCACCGGTTATCAGAAACTGGATTTTGTCTGGTCGCTGAAACATGCCCAGTGGAAACGCTAAGGAGAGCACGACATGAGCGTACTGAACTTTCCCCGCATCTACCTCAACGGCGAGATGTTCTGGAACCCGCCGACGGCCAACAACAACGACATGTTCCCGCTATATGACGCAGTGAACATGGACATCAACTGGCCGTTCGTGAAGCACTTCGGCGTCGACCAGGACAACGCCCCAGACAGACTGATGCCATGGACCATCTCGACGCAGTACATGGCTAACATGCCGACCTACGTACAGCAGGTGCCAAACAATATCAATCCGAACCATGACCCGTACATGCCCGCCGAATGGGATCTGTTTGGCGACAACGGTTGCGGCTTGGTGAACTACGGGAAAACCACTTCGACCGTCATCGGCGGCGAATTGAAGATCAATAACTACATCAGCCAGGACCCGCTGGTCGGCAAGCAATACCAGTTGCTCGGCAGCCCCCTGGGCAGCAATACCCCAACCCCGGCGCGCTTCGTGGATATCAGCCCATGGCAAAACACGTTCACGGCGCTGTACTTCGACAAATTGGTGCTGGGGGACTCGAACTGCGGCCTGACCCTCAACCGCAAGTACCGGATGATGGACCGTTTCCTGAACTTCAGTTGGGCAGGCCTGGGTAATGGCCTGATGAACGTCAGCACCACCTGGCAGACCTGCTTCCCCAAGGACAATCTGGAATGGGCGACCGGCAACTCCGCCCTGCTGAGCAGCCTGAAGCAGCAGATGGAGGAGCAAGGGGCGCAGGGCCTGATGTTCCGGTTTTCCGTCTATCTAACGTGCTATGACAAAAACGGTATATTCAACGATTACACGAAGAACCCCAACACCCGCTCCAACAACCCGGATGTCATGGCGAAGGTGCGGGAGCTGTACAGGGAGGGCTTGCACAACGTTAACGAGATATTCTTCAACCCCGCCTACAGCCGCACCTCGGCGGTCTTGGGGCTGTGGTTCGCCAATGAGTACCCCACGGCCCCCGCCGGGCTGCGCCTGGTGCCCGATCAGCTGGTGTCGATGTTCCAAACGAACTTCCAGGATACGAAAAAAGCCCAGTTGGGCGTGATCTCGGCACAAATTACCGGCGATACCCTGTCACTCGATCTGGGCAACACGTTTCCGAGCTATCCCGTGGACGCCACCGTCGATATCCCCGTCCCGGAAAAATTCAACGCCGGTACCTACCATTTGGGCGCCGAGGTGGATGGAACATTCAAGCCGGCGGTCATCTTGAACTACGCGGACTACCGGCAAGCAGCCTTCAACCAGCGCTCGGGTATTCTCGATATCCCCCTCGATACCTATACCAAGGGTGTATTGCAATCCCGTCCCCTGATTCTACGTCAGCTGGGCAAGAACGGCGCTCCCCCCACCCGCGCCGCCATCCAGCAGACGTGGACCGCCGAGGTGGTCGAAAGCGGCAGCTTCATTGATGTCGGTGATCACAAGACACTGCATATCATGGTGCAGAACAATGGTCAGCCGGCCGCCAACACCACACTGTGGGTGGCCGAATATGGCAACCCCTACATGGTGACCAGCAGCGACTACTATCTGGCGTTCAGCAACACGGCCAACTTCACCCTGTTCTATGACAACCCGACGGACCGCGCAAAGAACACGGCCAACCTGCCCCAGTTCATCGACGCTGAGCCGGTCATCCACTACCGCAGCACCGGCAGCGGCCGACGACTGACCGCCTTGGAGGACGTGCCCAAACCCAGCGGCAACCCGATCGGCTATCAAGATTTCCTCGTTTCCGGCAAACCGATCGCAGTCAACCTGCGTCCCTGCCTGTCCCTGGACAATGCCAAAACAGTCACCGGCACACTGAACGACGATCAGGGAACGAAGGTGGTTTGCTCCTATACCGTCATCACCACCAATGACCAAGGCATCGCCGAGCTGGGCTACACAGGCGTGGCGCCAGGCTTCCCCACCCTGCGCTTCTTCGTGAAGGTGGGCGACGACGACCCGGCCATCCCCTTCAGCTTCCCGCTCAGCCAGGCCTACGTCGACTTCCTTGCGCCGCTGCGGGTCCTGCCGTTGGACATGAAGTTGCAACAGGACTTCATCGATACCTGGAACGGCATGTGCACCTCCACGCAAGCCCCGGAAAAGTTGTGGAACACCTTCATCTTTCCGAAGGTCCTGCAGTCCTTCTATTACCTCTACCCCATCATGAACAAGTACATGCCCCTCGATTCGCGCACGCGCGTGGAAGGTGCCGTCGACCAGTTGATCATTCTAATCAGCAAGGAGAACCAGGACGAAAGCACGCTGGCGATGCCCATCACCCGAGACATGTCGCAAAGCCGACGCGCCATATTGGAGCTGTGGGCCAAGAAGCTGGTCAAGCGCAACTATCCACCCAAAACACTCAATATGAGCGATTACAACAACCTCTGACCGTAGAGCTACCCCCCGTGGGAGCAAGCTCGCTCCCACGGGGTGACCCGGGAATTTTCGAGTTCGAAGGAGTGACTTATGAAAACCAGCCTCTTGAACCGGTTATTGCTGCTGATCCTGCTGTTCAGCCCGCCGCTTTTCGCCCAGGACAACGGCGCCGTGTACTTCACCATGGGGGTGCACAACACCAAGGGGTGCAATGAACAGAACGGCAACTGCATCGCCACACGAGCACCGGGCGAGCCTTCCGATCCGTTTTTCCCGGCGTTCTGGATCAGCGACTGGACCATGTACCGGGTGATGCACAACTACGAGAAAAACCCGCCGCCCTACAGCAATCCACCCACCACCCTGACCCCGGCGGACTACACCGTTTCTCGCGGAACCAGCTACTACGACACTGCCTATATACCGGCGGATGGCGACGGCTTCGGCGCCATGATGGAGCACTACGAAAAATACTGTCTGCCGATTTTCCCGATCAAGAACAACAACTACACCTGCTCGTTCGTATCCCTGGGCAACAAGGCGTACTTCCTGACCTATCCGCAAGACCGCCCCAAAGACATGCCGGCCTGTTGCATGTTTTCGCCAATGAATCATCCGCCACGGCAAGACTTCATCCAGCACCTGCCCTACAGCGCCGAACGCAGCAAAAACCTCGATGGCAGCGTGCAGGCCTACGCGCTGGACCTCGAATCACCGCAAGGTCCGATCCTGTTCGGCTATGCCTTTTTCAAAAAGCCGACGGGACAACCGCCCTATCGGCATCCCCAATCGTTCTTTTTTTCGGGGGACACCAGCGTCGCCAATGCGCCCATCGTCAGCCAGAACTACACCCATTTCCGCATCGCCAAACCGGACCCGGCCCAGACCTGGGCGCGAGTGGCCGCCATGTGCCCGGCGAATCCGCCGCCCTGCCAATTGTTCGAGCCACCGGCGTCACAGAGCAACGGCCAAAAGGCGCAGTGGAACAAGCTGATGCAGCGCAAACCCTGAATAACGACGAAGGATCGCCATGAAAACCACACTCCGTCTCTGCGTGATATCAGTGGGCCTGGCCAGTCTGTCGGGCTTACCCCAGGAGCAGGCCCTGGCCCGGGAACAGGTCAGGCCGTCGACGCAGTCCAGCAACCTGAGTTGCCAGCCCCCCAGCACTGCGCCGACCGCCACCGCCAGCCAGGACCAGTTCGATCAATACAGCTGGCAGATGTTCATCGCCTTGAACTGGCCTGCACAGAACGGGCAGCGCGGTGATCCCGACTGTAGCAAACAGCCTGGGGATCCCGGCTACACCGTCTGGCAGACCTACAAGACCGTGGAGGAAATCTTTCTGCCGAGGGGCGCCAATCCTGGCCCGTGGAATACCCCGCAGACCGCCAAAAGCCTGGGCATCATCAACATCGCCGCGCTGAAGAACAGCACCCAGGTGAATGCCGTCGACCAGGCCGTTGGCGGCTGGCTGATCGACCAGGCGGGTAACCCGACCTACTACGACATCTCGGCCAACGAGACGTCCTACGACTACATCGTCAACAACAGTTTCTATAACGCCGATATCGTTTCCAAAGCCAATAACATCAACTTCCCCAACGGGGTCATCGAGGTCAAGTCGAGCTGGCGCATCCTCACCCCCAACGACAATGCCAGCCGCTACCTGACCATGCTGGCGCGCGTGGCCACGTTCAACGACCAGGGCCAGCGCACCGGTGTCACCGAAGCCTACCTGGGCCTGGTGGGCCTGCATATCATCACCAAGGTAAACGGCTATCCGCAGTGGATCTGGTCGACTTTCGAGCAGATCGACAACGTTCCGCCCAAGGAGCTGGTGCATGGTCAATGGGTCGATCAGCCAACAGCCGGCATGACCTACTCTTACTTCAACCCCGCCGCGCCCGTCGTCACCCTCAACCAGTCGCCGTGCGACTGGCAGACTCAGGGTACACAGCTGGTCTGCGTGCCCAAACCCGGCACCACGTTCCAGACCCCGAACCCGCTGAACCGGGTCACCCCGATTGCCGAGGTCACCAACGCCGTCAACACCAATTACCGTACCGACCCGGGCCTGCAAAGAAGCGTGTTGAAGTATTACCAACTCATCACCACCCAGCGTCCGCTGATGCCGGACAACCCCAGTAATCCACTCGGCCAGCCGACACCGGCACTCTCGGCCAACGTGACCATGGAGAGTTACATCCAGCCCAACAGCAGTTGCATGAATTGCCACTCCATGGCGACGCCGGTCAAGAGCCCCTACAAGTCCGATTTCTCCTACCTGTTCAAATTCGCCAATGCGCCTGTCGGCAAAACCACCAAGGACAAGGAATAGATCATGAGCATTCTCAATGGACCACGACTGAATTTCTGGGGCGGCATCCGCACGGACGTCAGCCTGCCGAACAACTCCCCCACCATTCCTTACGACGGCAATGATCACTGGCCGCTCTTCGACCTGACCACCTCGACCCTGGCGCCGGGAGCCCAGTCTTACACCGACGATCAGTTGAACAACATGATCAACGCGCCCACGGGCGACTACTACACTGCCGGCGGCTGGAATCACTACGGGCAGCACGTCGTCGACATGCAGAACGCCTTGATCAGTTCCCAGGGTAATCCGGGCAGCATCAGCACCACCGGCGACATGGTGGGCCAGCCGGTCTATCTGCTCGGCTCGGTGGACCCGGTGACCGGACAAGGGCCCGTTTCCGGCCCGATGATGGTGGACCTGGACCCTACCTCCTCGACCACCACCCAGATATTTGTCGGCGGTCTGCAAATTGGCGGCAACAGCAACATCCAGCTACTGATCCGCGCTAACACAGTCTGCAGCAGTCTGGATGTCAAGACACGGGTGCTGGAGCCAGAGAGCATGGATGCGCCCGGTTCCTTCCATGCCAGCGGCACATTTCAGTTGACCTTTCCCCTGAGCAGTATTGTCAGCTGGAACCAGAACAGTAGCGGCCTGCGGTCGATCATCCAGGCGCCGGGCGCAACCGGCATCGTCCTGCGTTTCGTCATGTTCGAGATGTGCCCCACGATGACCACCGAGCAACTGGACGCCGATTACGCCGCCGGTAAATACACCCCTAACCCGAGCATCGGTCGGGTCATCGGGACGCTGGCCCCGGCCTTCGACGATGAGCCGCTGAACTGCCAGCCGGGCCGGCAACTGGTCAACCAGAGCGTCAAGAGCACGGGCTATGCCGATCTGGGCGACAGCGGCATCCTGAGCATCGACATGGTGAACGTCATCCCGAAGCAAACCTTCAGGGCCGTCAGGGACGACATCACCAGCCCCATCGGGCCCAACGCGGATTACGGCCCCGTCACGATCAGCGCCGGCACCACCACCCTGACCACCCTCGACCCGGCAAGCAGCCCGTTGTTTGACTACTACGTGTATGGCGGCATCGTCGACCTGCCCTTGAGTGCCACTCAGCAGCAAGCGGTGCGGACCACAGCGCTGGCCATCAACGCACCCAATACAGTTTCCGAAACCACGCTGCACGCAATCGAATCGACCTATCGGGTGTATGCCGATCAGCGCAACGTGTATCTGGAGGACTACCCCAATGGCCTGTCGATCACCCTGCAAGTCAGGTATCTGGGTGGACCGGTCACCAGTGCCACCGAAATCGACCTGAAGGCCGGTGCCCCTGCGGTATACAAAAATCCGAAGTACTGGAATTTCCTCGAGTTTCCTGACTCGCTGACCATCAACGCCGGCCAGCTCGACGTCAGTTTCCCCGTCACCCTCAAGCCGGGCACTGCGGCCCAGGCGGGTTTTGTCGCGCTGACTTACACAGTCAACGGTCTTGCAAGCGGTGGCTACTTCACCAGCTTTCGCAAATACGCACAGACCGACTTCGGCATCCCCAAGGGCACTACCATCACCTGGCCGCTGATGTATCCGAACGTCCTGCGTTTTCATTACCTGGCCTTCCCCGCCATGTCGCGCTACATCCCGCTCAATCAGCCCGACGCGATCATGGCCGCCAAGAACCCCATCCTCGCCCGAACCTCGGACGCCTACAAAGGCACCACCCTGTTCATGCCCGTGGTGCGCTCGATGTCGCCCTGCCAGCGGGCGCTGCTCCGGGCCTATCTCACCGGCGAACCGTGGCAACCGCCGCAGTAACCGCGTCCATCCCTTGTCCATGGAGAGAAGCCCTATGCCCGTTCCCCTTCATATTCCTGAGCAGCCGCGCGAAACCCTGCGCCCGAGTACGATCATCGCCGAAGGCTTGCTTAACCCTCGGGGCGTTTGTGTGCAGGCCGATGGCAGCCTGCTGCTGACCGAAGCCGGCTCCGGCCTGCCGGACCAGCCCTTCAGCGGCCGTATCAGTCGACTGCGACCGGATCCACACAAGCCCGGCACCTACCTGCCCGGCGAAATACTCGCGCAAGGTTTTCGCGCCATGAACATGCAGGCCCGCATGCTGCGCGATGAAATCATGGGACTGTCGGACATCGCCCGCGGTGACGGGCGCTGTCTGGTCAGCCAGACCGATTACGTCGAAGGTTCCAAACTGCTGGACCTGCAATACACCCCGCCTGAGCCGGTATTTCACAGCCATGGCAATCTGAATGCGCTGTGTTACCACCCGACCCGCCGCAGTTGGCTGGCCGTCAAACCCGATACCAATCAGTTGGTGGAGTTCACGACCGGCCAGGACGAGCGCGTGCTGGTCCAACTGCCCGAACTGGACCAGGGCCAGGAAGCCGTTCCCGTGACTCTGGTGTACGAACCGGCGACAGACGCCGTGCTGATCAGCCTGTTCTCCGGAGAACTACAAGGCGACCCGACGCGCAAGGGCATCGACTTTTCCGACAAGGCAGGCCAGGTGATTCGGGTCTGGCCGGCCAGCGGGCAGATCGACATCCTGATTCGCGGCCTGCAACTGCCCACCGGACTGGCGTTGTGTCCGAAGGGGAACGTGCTGGTCCTGGAACTCTGCGACCGCCTGCAGCAACCCTTACCACCGGACTGGAACGGCGAACCACTCCATGGAGGCTTTAGCCGATTCACCGGTCGACTGCTGAGCTGCAACCTGCAAACAGCCCAAGTCACCGTGCTCGCCCGGGGCCTGGATACCCCGTCCAACCTGTGCCTGTTACAGGATGCGGTACTGGTGAGCGAAGGYATGGGATTAGCAGGCCGGCCACTGCCCACGCCAGACAACAACGTCGTCCCGTTGAGCGGCAGACTCCGCCGGGTGCAGCTCTGAAAAGCACGCGCCTGGCATCCTGACGCCATAGTGGCAACCTTCCCGCCCACTCCAGCACTTCCTCATAAATGGCCATACCTGAGCTCCATGTTCCTTAGAGAAATAAGCATAGTGCGCCGCGCAGCAATTTCCGTTGAAGTTTGATTCTTGCCCAAACCGAGAAATCTGGTTGCACACAAAACACTTTGCACCAGCTAAGCTCCACTACATTCACAACGAGGGTCGCTACTCATGGCAGGTATTCAAAAGACTGCTCAGCTCGGTTTCTCAGCGCAAGCCAATACCTATGCCAAGGGTCGACCGAGCTATCCAATAGAACTACATACATGGCTAAGAGAAGCACTAGACATCCATCCAGGATCGACGGTCATTGATTTAGGGGCCGGCACCGGCAAATTCACTCGAATGTTGAAATCCATGGAGATCGATGTCGTTGCAGTCGAGCCTGTCGAGGCCATGCGAACCGAGTTTGTCAATAATCTACCGGACATCAGGATCCTGGAGGGAACGGCCGAATCTATTCCGTTCGGATCTGGAGCAGCGGAGGCAGTGATATGCGCCCAAGCCTTCCATTGGTTTGCGAATGAAACGGCTCTCGCCGAGATTCACAGAGTGCTCAAACCAAATGGCCGACTAGGACTGATCTGGAACGTACGCGATGAGTCGGTGGACTGGGTGGCGGCCATCACTGACATCATTAGTCCGTACGAAGGCGATACTCCACGCTTCCATACCGGGGACTGGCGATTGCCATTCACAGGGTACTACTTCTCTACCCCCGAACTGACCTGCTTTCAATACACGCATGCAGGAAGTGCCAAGAATGTCATCATTGACCGCTTCCTGTCGGTGAGCTTCATCGCCGCTCTACCTCCCGCCGAGAAGGCGAAAGTTAACGAGCAGTTGCAGAGCCTGATCCAAACCCATCCGTCCTTGCGCGGGCGTGAAACTATTGAGTTCCCGTATCAAACCCAAGCCTACCTATGTCGCCGTTTAGATTGACTGACAGAATAATTACGTTGAGTTAGAGCGTTACTGGACGCATTAGGGGCTGCGGGCACTACAGCCCTCCTAAAGCGAAAAGATTTCAGCTTATCGTCAGGCTCCAAAGTTCACGTGGATTGGACTCCATTATCTTTTCACTATTTAATATTTCACTCAGCATTGGGTATCGTCCGTGTGCATACCTATTGTTATCCATCATTATCAATTCCCTGCTTCCATTATGTAATAGTTGTGGGCATCAGACCGTCTGACAGATTCAACAAAATACTTCAGCACTGAACAATAGCTCTCGGCATTTCCCAGTGAATTGGAAAATGTACAAAATTTCTCAAGAAGGTTTTGCTTCAAGCGAACACCGTAGTCGTACTCACTCTTTGCATCTGAAAGTAAATATACCAATGAAGAGTCAAGCGTATCTTCTATGACGTTATCAGCTGAAAATTTAATATTGGTATCGAGGAGAAGCTTTAAGCAATTATCGTATTTTTCTGAATCCAACGAGTGCAACTCTTTAAAAAGTGACTCCCACCTGACGATTTTAGACTCACCTCTATTGCCTGGATGGGTATCCTACGGCGCAAATCCAGTACACGTCCGATGGAGGCGTGATTATGGGAGCCTGGAAAATTACGGACCACCTTGGACAAAGCAGGATATTTGACTACGGAAACGAACAGGATTTTCCAGTTCCACCGACAGGAAACTACCCGTACATCAGCCACGACGGTAATACTGGCGCAGTGAGCGTCAACGACCCGGCCGACGCTGATCTGTCTGTTGGCAGTTCAAATTGGTAAGACGTTCCAGATAAACCAGTTCTGCCAGACTGCTCGCATAGCGGTCCATTCCTGAGCGACCGCCAGAACCTCAGATCAGGAACGTGAAATTCCGCATCTGACGGCGTCTGGCACACCCTGCCCTCTCTCAGCATGTTCTCATCGAACACACCACGCCATTAGGGCAGACCTATGAAACTGTTTGATGCTGCCGGTTACCGCCCCGACGTTCTAGAGGAGCACTTCCCAAAATTGCCGTTGGCGCACTGATTAGTTTGACGGGTGGCGATCAGCGGCTGAGCCAGAGGCACAATACAAAGCCCAACGATGCTGATACGCCACCCACCGCCCCTGGCCAGTACCATCCGCTTAAAAACAGCGGTGAGGCACTGGCAGAGCCCGCAGCACCGCCGATAAAAAATGTGGCGATATATAGGCTGTTTAAACGATTAGACGCTTGTAGATCGAGAGACATGACTCGACGCTGGGAAATTACATGGCAAGCCTGTACGCCCGCACTGATGCAAAACGCACAGACCGTTAGTATCGGCACCGAATCCTTAGTCGCCCAGCCGAGGCAACTAACGCTAACTATTAGGCTGCCGATCAAAGCGGTTGAGCGGGCATGCCCACGGGTCTGCCAGCCAGCCGGCCAGTGGAGCCGCTAGGGCACCACCGACGCCTACAAGACCAAACATTGCCAGTGCGATGCTGTCGAGACCATAGTGGCTGCGCAGTATTTGGGGGGCACTGACCCAGAACAGGCTGAATACACCGAACAGCAACGCCTGGCAGATGGCACGTCGCCGTAGTTCTGAGTGACGACGCCACAGGGGCCACAACGAGCCGATCAGTGCAGGATAGGTCAGCATCTCGACTGGCTGGCGATGGGGCAGTGTCCATCGCAGAGCTAGCGCCAGCATGGTGATCAGAAGCCCATCGCCCAAAAACACTACGCGCCAATCCAGCAATTCGTCGACCAGGCTCGCCACCGGCCATGCCAACAAGATGCCTGATAAAAGGCCGGCGGTCACGCGTCCGACAACAACGCCGCGCCGCTGCGCCACCACCATCGAAGCCGCCAATACGACGATCAGTTGCACCGCAATTGCCGAAGCACCGATGCACAGGCACGCCAGAAAAAAGGTCGCGCCATTGGCCGCCAGCCCCGCCCCCATCAACGCCAGGGCAGCCACTGCCAGTGTCGTCATCAACAAGTGGCGATTCTCCAGTCGGTCACCCAGCGGCGCGATCAGTAATAACCCCAAGCAATAACCCAGCTGGCTTAAAGTCACTGGCAGGCCCGAGGCCCAGGATGGAAGGCCAATCGCTTCTATGATCACGCTGCCGAGTGGTTGTGCGAAATAGCTGCCAGCGGTGATCAGTGCACAGGCAAACGCCAATAGCAGCGTCATCGGCGTCGACAAGGATCTGGGTGGGGAAGACATTAAAAAAACCTCGAAAGGTACTAAAGAGTCCCCGCGAGAATAACGACAGCCTGGCCAAGTCAGAGCATCGCAGCAGTCAGTTCTCTAATGACTTGCGAGCACTAATCCTTTTGTTCAACGGCTTAGAGCCACAACAAACTCCAAAAATGCGCGTACCTTGGCCGGTGGCAGGTTGCGTGACGGATATAATGCGTACAACGGAAATCGCTCATTCGGCCAATCGGGAAAAAGCTCGACCAGGCGCCCTTCGCGCAAAGCCGGCTCAACCCCCAATTGCAGCACCTGCGCGACCGCTTGGCCTTCTTCGGCGATACGGTGCAGAGCGCCCACGTCATTGACGATCAGGCGGCCGGGGGTCTTGATGGTCAAGCGCTCTGCGTCGCGTTGAAACTCCCATACAAATGGCTTGCCGGTCTGAAAATCACGGAAATCGACACACAGATGCCTGCCATTCTCCAGCTCCGAAGGGTGGGCAGGACGTCCGTGTTTGAGGATGTATGCTGGTGAAGCCACCGTTAGCACACGCGTCGTGAGCAACTGTCGGCCAATCATTCCGGAGGATGGTTGTTCGCCGAAGCGTACTGCTAAGTCGACACCGTCCGTGACCAGATCACCGAGGTGTTCGCGGGTCACCAAGTCCAAAGATAGCTCGGGGTAGCTGGCCATAAAGTCCCCAAGCGCCGGCGCAAGGATCAAACGTGAAAAGTATGGGTCGACATTGACCCTCAGGCGCCCGCGTATCGTTGTGGCGCTACCGGAGGCGCTATCTGCCAGTTCCTCAAGACCGGCCAATAACGGCACCGCACCCGCATAGAGACGCCGACCTTCGTCAGTCAGGGTCACAGAGCGTGTAGTGCGATCAAATAAGCGAATTCCCAGCAGAGCTTCCAGCCTCGCGATCGCCCGGCTCACGCCTGACTGAGTCATGTCCAGCGTTTCAGCAGCCTTGACGAAACTGCCGCTATCGACGACCGCAGACAGCACGCCTATACCGTTGACCAAACGTCCATCCAGGCCCATTGATGATTTCTCGTCATTAAAGTGATGAGGCTCATGCTATCGCACCCGCTGGTGGGGTCACGTAATAATTTCTCCAAGGCGCATTCAGGTCGCCACTCAACGGGAGTTAGACGATGTATACAATCATGGGTGTTACTGGGCACGTCGGCGGCGAAGTTGCCCGGGCGCTGCTAGCAGCAGGCGAGCAGGTGCGTGTAGTTGTGCGCGATGCGGAAAAAGGCGCGATCTGGGCTGCGCAAGGTTGTGATGTAGCAGTGGCTGATCTCAACGACGTGCACTCGCTGACAGTGGCATTCAAGCACAGCCATGGCGTATTTGTCTTGCTGCCGCCCAGCTTCGACCCGGCTGAGGGTTTTCCCCAGACTCGTGAAATCATCAGCAATTTACACGAGGCGCTATTGGTTACACGCCCCGGAAAGATCGTATGTCTGTCAACGATTGGCGCCCAGGCAACCCAGCCCAACTTGCTCAACCAGCTGCAATTGCTGGAACACAGTCTGCGCAGTTTGGACACTCCAATCAGCTTCCTGCGCCCGGCCTGGTATATGGAAAACCACCAATGGGATATCGACGCCGCGCGCGGCGGTGTGATCCCAAGCTTCCTTCAACCGCTGGATAAGCCCGTGCCGATGATTGCTACCGTCGATGTCGGCCGCACTGCTGCCGAGTTGATACGGGAAACCTGGCAAGGCAAGCGCGTGGTTGAGCTGGAATCGACCGACACGGTCACTCCGCTTTCGATTGCCCAAACCTTCGCCGAGTTGCTCGGTCATCCGGTGCGCATCGAAGCGGTACCGCGTGATACCTGGGAGGATCTGTTTCGCACACAAGGTATGAACAACCCGTTGCCGCGCGTACAGATGCTCGACGGCTTCAATGAAGAGTGGATCTGTTTCGAGAGCGTTCCACGCACTGGGCGTACCACCCTGAAAGAGGTATTGGGTCAGTTGATCAAGCGCTGAAAGTGTTTAGGACTTCGGGGGGGCGAACCCCTGAGGTCTGCACCGTTTGAAACGGATAAAACAGCATAAACCCTGAGTAGCCACGCTCGCTGCGATCATCGCTCTGTCTCGGCAACGACGCGTGGTCTACGACTGTTTTGATCCGTGCGTGCAGGTCACTTCTCCCCTGACAAGGAGGCGTTGATGCAACCAGGCTCAACCGCAAGACTTGTTTATCGCGTACAAACTAACAGTAGGGCTGACCATGTCTTCAAGTATTCAAGACAGTAGAAGGTTCGCCATGCGAGGAAGACTGCTGTAAAGGAGTTCTCATCAGCCGCCAAAGCGGTAAAACGATCGCCTCTTCGAGCCGCGCGAGGATCAGCGCCCTTGGCGACCAGGGCTCGCGCTTGATCGCGTGCCAGCCTGGCGTCTTTAAGGCTTATTTCCGGATACATTCCCAAGGAAATGCGAGCCGGCTTACCCAGCCAGTTAAAACGAAAATGCCAGCTCTTACCCCCCTTCGCGCTCACGAACAGGTGCGAGCCATCCATATCTTTCAGGCTGTAATTTCTACCGAAGTTTTTTGCGTGGCGAACGGCCGCATCAGTCAAAGGCATCCGTACAACTCCCCGTCTCGATCGATTGAGCAGAGATGTACGGGCTCCAGCAATGTGTCCTCTACGAGGAAACCGCTCCGTTGGGAGTCACGATTTCGATGTACTAATTGATGTACAAAAAAAACGTGGCTGGCGGCAGAGTCCGGTAGAACWCTCCGGAACGAAAAAAGAGGCCAAAGCCTCTTTTTTCGATGCTGACAATAAAATAACGCGCAAAAAAAAACGCCACTCATTGAGTGGCGTTTTTTGTATTTGGAGCGGGAAACGAGACTCGAACTCGCGACCCCGACCTTGGCAAGGTCGTGCTCTACCAACTGAGCTATTCCCGCGTCTTGGTGTGGCGCATTTTATAGAATTTAGAAGTCTCGTCAACCCCTTGATTCAAAAAAGTTTTATTTTTTTTCTACATCGGTTTTCAGATGCGGCCAGGCAGCGCGCAGATACTGCACCATCGACCACAACGTCAGGCCTGCAGAGACCATCAGCAAGGTATAACCCACCAGAACCCAAAAGCTGAAGTCCGACGGATTAGCCAGCAGGATCACCAGCGCCAGCATCTGCGCAGCGGTTTTCCATTTGCCCAGGTTCGAGACGGCAACATGCGCACGCGCGCCCAGTTCAGCCATCCACTCCCGGAGAGCGGAAACCACGATTTCACGACCGATGATGACCGCTGCCGGCAATGTCAGCCACACGTTACCGTGCTCCTGTACCAGCAGCACCAGCGCCACTGCGACCATCAGCTTGTCGGCGACCGGATCGAGAAATGCCCCGAACGGTGTGCTTTGTTCCAGGCGGCGGGCCAAATAGCCATCCAGCCAGTCCGTAGCCGCAGCAAACGCGAAGACCGAGGCGGATGCCAGGTAGCTCCATTGGTACGGCAGGTAAAACAGCAAAATGAAGATCGGGATGAGCAGAACGCGTAGAACGGTGATCAGATTAGGGATATTCATCGGCACAACTGGCTACGAGGTGAGTTGGGCATTCTACTCGCTGTGCAGGTTTGCATAAATCAACTCAGCGAGCTTTTTACTGATCCCCGGTGCTTTGGCGATCTCTTCGATGCTTGCACGAGACAGCTCCTGCAATCCACCAAAATGTTTCAACAGGTCACGCCGTCGCGTCGGCCCTACCCCGGCAACGCCTTCAAGCGTTGAAGTGCGGCGGGTTTTGCCACGTCGTGCACGGTGACCGGTAATTGCAAAACGGTGAGCTTCATCACGGATCTGCTGGATCAAGTGCAGCGCCGGAGAATCCCCACGCAAGGTGAACTCATGGGCGGCGTCATTGAGATACAGCGTTTCAAACCCGGCCTTGCGCGTCGCCCCCTTGGCCACGCCCAGAAGAATCAGGTCCGGCACGGCCAACTCGTTGAGCACATCACGCGCCATGGACAACTGCCCCTTGCCGCCGTCCACCAGCAAGATGTCCGGCAACTTGCCCTCGCCGTCCTTCAGTTTGCTGAAGCGTCGAGTCAGCGCCTGATGCATCGCCGCGTAGTCATCGCCCGGCGTGACACCTTCGATATTGTAGCGGCGGTAGTCGGACTTCAGCGGTCCTTCCGGGCCAAACACCACGCAAGACGCCACTGTCGCTTCGCCGCTCGAGTGACTGATGTCATAGCATTCCAGCCGTTGCGGCGGCTCATCCAGGTCAAGCACTTGTGCCAGGGCTTCAAACCGCGCGGCAACGTGCTGACGGTTGGCCAGACGCGCCCCGAGCGCCTGTTCGGCATTGGTCACGGCCAGTTGCTGCCAGCGTGCTCGCGTGCCGCGAACCCGATGGCTGATGGTCAACTCGCGACCGCGTAGCTCTTCAATGGCCGCGATCAGGGTCGGAAAGTCTTCGTGGACCACATTGACGATCAACTCGCTTGGCAAGTCGCGTTCGGGACTGCTGATGAAGTACTGGCCAAGAAACGCCGCCATCACTTCGGCAACATCCTCTTCAATACCCACCTGCGGGAAAAAGTTCTTGCTGCCCAGCACCCGTCCGCCACGCACACTGATCAGATGAACACAGGCACCGCCCGGGTTGATGAACGCCGCAATGACATCGACATCTCCCGTTCCGCCTTCCATGCTCTGTTGATCCTGCACCCGGCGCAGCAGGGAAATCTGATCCCGCAGCTCGGCCGCCCGCTCGAAATCGAGGGTGCTCGCGGCCTGCTCCATGCCTGCAGACAGCTCGTCTGTCAGCGCATTGCTGCGACCTTCGAGAAACATCACCGAGTGACGTACATCCTCGGCGTACACCTGAGGTTCGACCAGGCCAACGCAAGGTGCCTTGCAACGTTTGATCTGGTACTGCAGGCAGGGTCGCGTGCGGTTCTTGTAGTAGCTGTCTTCGCACTGACGAACAAAAAAGGTCTTTTGCAGCAGGCTCAGGCTTTCACGAATCGCACCGGCACTCGGGTAAGGACCGAAGTACTTGCCCTTCAGCTTTTTCGCACCGCGATGGATGCTCAGGCGTGGAAAGTCGCCATCCGAAAGAAATACATACGGATAGGATTTATCGTCCCGCAGAAGAATGTTGTAGGGCGGCCGCCACTCCTTGATCAGCGTCTGCTCAAGCAGCAGCGCTTCGGTTTCGTTGGCGGTGATGGTGGTTTCAATTTGGGCGATTCGGCCAACCAAGGCAGCCGTTTTGGGTGCCAGGCCGGTCTTGCGGAAATAACTCGCCAGACGTTTCTTCAGGTTCTTGGCTTTGCCCACGTACAGCAGGCGCGCATCGCTGTCGAACATGCGATACACACCAGGGCGCCCACTGACGGTCGAAAGAAAGGCGCTTGGATCAAACGGGTCGGTCATTGTCAGAGGCTGGCATCGACCATGCCGTGACGAACCGCCAACAGCGTCAACTCAACATCGCTGCTGATCGAAAGCTTCTCGAAAATGCGGTAACGGTAGGTGTTCACGGTTTTTGGCGACAGGCATAGTTTGTCGGAAATGATCTGGACCTTCTGGCAGCCGACAATCATCAGGGCGATCTGGATCTCCCGCTCTGACAGCGCGTCGAAAKGCGAATCATTACTTGGCTGGAACGATTTGATCGCCAACTGCTGGGCAATTTGCGGACTGATATAACGCTGCCCGGCAAATACCAGGCGAATCGCCTGCACCATTTCATTGAGCCCTGCGCCCTTGGTCAGATAGCCCGCGGCACCTGCCTGTAACAGTCGAGTAGGAAACGGATCTTCCTCGCACACGGTTACAGCGACGACTTTGATGTCCGGGTGGCTGCGCAATAACTTGCGCGTGGCTTCAAGACCGCCGATCCCGGGCATCTTGACGTCCATCAGCACCACATCCGGTTTCAACTCACGCGCTTTAAGCAGGGATTCCTCCYCCGACTCAGCCTGGCCGACTACTTGCAGACCATCGATGTCAGCCAACATTCGTGTAATACCTGTACGAACGAGATCATGGTCATCGACTACTAGCACCCTAATCAAGCAGACACCTCGCGATAATGGTCTTATTGGTTGCCGAACACCTTAGCAAAAAGCATCCGGCAGACCTAGCAGCAAGCGCTATATAAAAAGTTTCAATTCGTCTTGAAAGACTTGAGCTACACGCTTTACAGACGTTTCAGCGAGGACATTTGCGCTCCATCCTCAGGAAACAATCGTCCTGCCCGACAATCTGCAAGCCCATGCGCTGATAAAGCGTTTGCGCGGGATTGTCCTTGAACACCGTCAGACGCAGCGCCGGACGTCGCTCCGTACAGGCTTTCGAAAACACCTGTTCGATCGTCCAGGCACCCGCGCCCTGATTGCGAAAAGTCTCGATCACATGCAACTCGCGAATGTACAGGGCCTTTGAATCGCGGCTCAGGCTGGTAAAGCCCAGCACCGATGCATTGTGGCAAATCAGCCAGTTTTCCCGACCCGCCCATGCAACATCGAAGGCGTCGTCGATCCAAGGTAGACCATGCCGAATGTAATAGCCAAGCATGGTTTGGCAGGTCAAAAGTCGCGCAAATGGCAAATGCTCCGACGAAGCCAGCCGCAACTCAAAGTCCATTCATCCTCCTCAAGCACTCACCACCGGCACGACCTCCCCGCCCCACTCGCCGGCATTTCGGCGGGCGATCACCAGTAAATCGCCAGTTCCCGAAGCCGCCGCAATCAGCGAACCGTCCGACGCCCAGATTGCGCTGCGCCCTGCCGACTCCCAACCGCCCGTTGCACCGCCATGATTGGCCATCAGTACCACCATCGAGTGCTCGCCGGCATAACCCTGCAGCAATGCGGTGTCCGGGGCGTAGCCACCTCCGGTAATCAGCACGCCGGCGGCGTAGAGTTTCGCCCCCCTGTCGGCGGCCGTAGCGGCATGACTGGCATGCGAAAAGTCGGCGCACACCGCCAACGCGATCGTATCGTCACCTATTGTCAGCAGTGAACCACCCGAACCCGGTGCAAACGCCTCCTCCTCGCCCGAATGCAGATGTTGCTTGCTATAGACCCCCAGCGAACCATCGGCAGCCAGTACCAGCGCGCCAATCAGTACCGGCGAATTGGCCGATAGACGAATCGGCATTCCGACGACGGTGGTGACACCCAGCTCTCGAGCCAGATCCCGCAATGGCTGCAAAACCGCTGCATCCGGCGTGATCGCCAATTGCCCCGCCAATCCACGCTCATACCCCGTGAGTGACAACTCGGGGAACACCAACAGTTGCACGCCTTGCTCGGCGGCGACCTGAATGAAGTGTTGATGCCAAGCGATATTCGCCTGAAGGTCCCCGGCAACCGAGATCGATTGTGCGGCAGCGATGGTCAGTGTCGTCATCTGCGTTGTCCTTGATGAGGGTTCGCGAGCAATCACGAAGTGTGGCACAAAGCCAGGCCGTACTTAAGCCATAGAAATTGACCTGCGAGCCGATAGCATTTACTGATTGAATCTGCACACCCGCCTCTAGTAAGCTCGGTGCATTCATCGGAGACAGACCATGCCGCATATCCCTTCACAGCTTTGCATCGCCAGCGCCCCGCGCTCGGTTGCGGCTGCACGGGTAAATAGCGTCTGCGCACCGGTAAACTTTTATTTTGGGTATTGGTTTAGCCACTGGCGCGCCTGATACCCACACGGCGCCCACTACTCAAGGGGTCGCCTACCAGAGAATTCTCAACCCCCGGTCGGCCTCCCGACCGGGGGTTTTGTTTTTTCAGCCCCATACATTTTTAGCGACATCACTGACTTCAAGGAATCACGACATGAACTACGCCACTTATTACCGTTACGACAGTTTTTCCGCCTGGCGATTTACCAGCCTCCGCTCGGGACAGCCTGCCGCCTCCGATCGGTCACCCACAGGTGGCATGCACACACTCGAAGCCAACCCGGCCAATTGTCGAACACCCCAGTAGGGCCGAGCGCGCGGGACCGAACCCGCCGCCAGCCCAGGAAGCCTGAATATGAACTCGTCCATCTCTGCTCTGCCGCTGTCCACCTTGAGCCCGGCCAATGAAGCGCTGACCCAGCGTTTGCCCAGCTCGCTGCAACTCAAGCACCAATTGCCACTCAGCCTCACGCTGACCCAACAGGTCGCTGCCCACCGTGAAGCGGTCCGCGCGATTCTCGACGGTGAAGACTCCCGTCTGCTGGTCGTCGTCGGCCCTTGCTCGATACACGATCCGCAATCAGCCCTCGAATACGCAGGCAAGCTCGCCCGGCTTGCGGCCGACGTCAGCGATGAAATGCTCGTGGTGATGCGCGCCTACATTGAAAAACCTCGCACCACGGTGGGCTGGAAAGGCCTGGCCTACGACCCGCACCTGGATGGTAGCGACGACATGGTCGGTGGCTTGACCCTCTCCCGTGAATTGATGCGCGAAATGCTTCGCCTCGGTTTGCCGATTGCCACTGAACTGCTGCAGCCCATGGCCGCCAGCTACTTCGATGACTTGCTGAGCTGGGTCGCAATCGGCGCGCGCACCACCGAATCACAGATTCACCGTGAGATGGCCAGCGGCCTGGGCATGCCGGTCGGTTTCAAGAACGGCACCGATGGCGGTGTCGGTGTCGCCACCGATGCCATGCGCTCGGCAGCGCATCCGCATCGGCACTTCGGTGTCGACAGCCAGGGGCACCCGGCGATCATTCAGACTCAGGGCAACCCGGATACGCATCTGGTGCTGCGCGGTGGGCATCGCGGGCCAAACTATGACGTCCAGAGCGTCGCGCACATACAGGCCGACTTGCAGAAGCTGAAGATTGCCTCGCGGATCATGGTCGATTGCAGTCACGCCAACAGTGGCAAAGACCCATTACGCCAACCGGCCGTGTTCAACGAAGTGCTTGAGCAACGCCTGAGCGGCAATCGCTCGCTGATCGGCATGATGCTTGAAAGCCATCTGTTCGAAGGCTGCCAGCCGTTGAGCCAGTCACTGCGCTATGGCGTTTCGGTGACTGACGGCTGCCTGGGGTGGGAGGCGACCGAGCAGTTGTTGCGCAACGCCAGCCTGAAGCTGCGCGGGCTTGAAAAGGGTATCTGAGCAAACGGCAAACAAGTACTCAGCGATCAATTGCCCCCGGCACTGCCGTTCCAGTTGCACCTCTGGAACGGCAGCGCCGGGCAATCACTGACGAAAAGATCTCAAAATGTTCCGAGCAATTCCTCGCAAGAATCTGATCTTTCCCGCTATTTCTATTCCGCTTTCAACCGTTTCTAGCGGTTTTTTCCCACACCGCTCGCCTGCCACCCTGCATTAGAGTGAGGACGTGAACCCCACTCGAACTTACGGAATACAGGTACGCACATGCAACGGAATGCAATCACGCAGCACCCTATCCTGCTGGTCCACGGCCTCTTCGGTTTCGAGAGCATCGGCAAACTGGAACTCTTCCATGGCGTGAAACAGGCACTGAGGAACACTGGTGCGCAAGTGTTCATACCCCACCTCTCGGCCGCTCACTGCAATGAGGTCCGTGGCCAGCAACTGCTGGCACAAATCGACCGGGTGCTGGCAGGCACCGGCGCGAGCAAAGTCAATCTGATCGGCCATAGCCAAGGCGCCCTGACCGCTCGTTATGCCGCAGCGATAGCCCCCCAAAACGTCGCTTCGGTGACCTCGGTCAGCGGGCCGAACCATGGCTCCGAGCTCGCCGACTGCTTGCGCAAGGCATTGACCCCCGGGCACCTGCCAGAACACGTCGCGGTGGCAGTCTCGACACTGTTCGTCGAGTTCCTGTCATTTATCAGTGGCAACCCGAAAATCCCGCAGAACGCTGTCGCCGCCCTCAACGCTTTAACGACTGAAGGCGTCGCGGCCTTCAACGCAAAATACCCTCAAGGCCTGCCGAAGACCTGGGGTGGCAACGGCGAAGAACAGGTCAACGGCGTTCGTTATTACTCCTGGAGTGGCACATTGCAGGGCAACCTGCTGGATGCAGGGCTGCATGCGCTCGATCCACTGCACGCTTTTTGTCGAGGGTTTTCCAGGTTTTTCACTCGTGAGACCGAGCAAAACGACGGGATGGTCGGCCGCTACAGCTCGCACCTGGGCACCGTCCTGCGCTCCGATTACCCAATGGACCACCTGGATGCGATCAATCAAACGGCAGGTCTGGTACGCAAAGGCATCGACCCCGTCGAGTTGTATCTGCTGCATGCCGAACGCTTGAAAAGCGTTGGCCTTTAAGCAGGTCTTTTTCGAACAACGGCAAGATGAGGTGAAAACCGGCAATCGATTGACCGAACTTTGACGAGAAATAGGTCACTGAATCCGGTAGGCTCAACACCTTACTTGAACATTGAATGGAGATTTTTCTCATGGCCAAAGCCACTGCCCGCCACATCCTGGTTGCCACCGAAGCCAAGTGCAACGAACTGAAAGCCCAAATCGAAGCCGGTGCTGATTTCGCTGCCATTGCCAAAGCCAACTCCACCTGCCCATCGAGCCGTGACGGCGGCAACCTCGGTTCGTTCGGTCCTGGCCAGATGGTCAAGGAATTCGACACCGTGGTCTTCAGCGCACCGGTCAACACCGTACAAGGCCCGGTGAAGACCCAGTTCGGTTACCACCTGCTGGAAGTGACCAGCCGCCAGGACTGATCAATCCGCGATTTGCTCAAACAACGGCCCGCCTTCTGGTGGGCCGTTGCGTTTGTATCGAATGATTATGGCTGGCGAGTCACGCGCCGCTAGCGTACAAATTGTGCTTATCGATCATCCGGCTCTTAAGGCTGACAATGCGACTGGCTTTCCCCTCATTGATCTTCATGGCCCTGGCCTTGCTGCTGAGCACTGCAGCCGTGAACGCTACGCCACAGCACGCCTTGACCGTGTATGGCGAACCGGCCAAATACCCTGCAGGTTTCAGTCACTTTGCCTACACCAACCTGCAAGCGCCCAAGGGCGGCAGCATGCGCCGCTCAGCGATAGAAATCGGCCACTTCGACCACGTGCTGCCGTACATCGACAAGGGCATTGGCGTGACCCAGGTCGACGGGATGATTTACTCGCCACTGGCCCAGCGTTCGCTGGATGAGCCCTACACCGTGTACGGGCTGGTGGCAGAGAAAATGGAGCGTGCCGATGATGGTCTGTGGCTGCGTTTCTACCTCAACCCCAAGGCTCGCTTCGCCGATGGCACGCCCATCACCGCCGAAGACGTGCGCTACACCTTCGACCTGCTGATGACCCAGGGCAGCCTGCGCTATCGCACCCAATTCGCCGACGTCAAAGGCGTCGAAGTCGAGTCGCCGCACACCATTCGCTTTGACTTCAAGAACAACGAAAGCCGTACCCTGGCGCTGGACATTGCGACCCTGCCGGTGTTTCCCGAGCACTGGTGGAAAACCCGCGACTTCGCCAATGGCGGCGGTTACGAAGCACCACTGGGTAGCGGCCCGTACCGCGTCAGCAAGATTGATTCGGGACGCAGCATTACCTTCGAGCGCAATGCCGACTGGTGGGGCAAGGACTTACCCGTCAGCCGCGGCCTGTACAACTTCGACCATTTCAGCATCGAGTATTTCGGCGATACCGATGTCGCTCGCCAGGTGCTGCGCGGCGGCGCCTATGACTACAACCGCGAGTTCTCGGCCACCGCGTATTCCATCGGTTACGACGGTCCAGCGCTGAACGACGGCCGTTTGCAAAAGGCTCATCTGGCCAAAGAGGCACCACAACCGGCCCAGGGCTTTGTGTTCAATCTGCAAAAGCCGATGTTCCAGGATCGCCGCGTCCGTCAGGCACTGGCAATGCTCTGGGATTTCGAGTGGAGTAACCGGCAGATGATGCGCGATATGTACATTCGCCAGCAGAGTTACTTTTCCAATAGCCTGCTGGCTGCCAGGCAACCGCCCGATGCCGGCGAACTGGCGATTCTCGAACCCTTGCGCGGGCAGATTCCAGACGAGGTCTTTACCCAGGTTTTCGAAGCACCGAAGACTGACGGCAGCGGCCTGATCCGCGACAAGCAATTGCAGGCGCTGGCGCTGCTCGAACAAGCCGGTTGGAAAGCCGATGGCGATCGGCTGGTCAACGCCGAGGGCGAGCCACTGGCGTTTACTTTCCTGATCAGCCAGAACGGCATGGACCGTCTGCTGCTGCCGTACAAACGCAACCTGGCGCAGATCGGGATCAATCTGGATATTCGCCGGATCGACTCGTCGCAGTACGTAAACCGCTTGATGAGTCGCGACTACGACATGATCGTCACCGGCTATCCGGTGACCACCTCGCCGGGGACCGAACTATACAACTACTTCGGCTCGGCCGCCGCCACCGACCCCGGTGCCAACAATTACATGGTGCTGAAAAATCCTGCCGTCGACACACTGATTACCGGCCTAGTCAAAGCCACCACCCAGGCCGACATGCTGCGTTATGCCCACGCACTGGACCGGGTGCTGCAATGGAACTACTACTGGATTCCCAACTATTACCCGCCAGGCTCCTCGACTGTGTGGTGGAACCGTTTCGGCATTCCGGCGATACAAGCGAGCAATGACGAAGCCATCGAGAGCTGGTGGGAAATGAGCCCGACGCCGCTGACCAACGAACAAATGGCCGTCGAACGCATCAGCCGTGGCAAACCCGGAGGGCCGCATTGATGCTGGCTTATATAGTTCGACGTTTGCTGCTGATCATTCCAACGCTGGTGATCATTCTGCTGGTCAACTTCGTGATCGTGCAGGCCGCACCGGGTGGCCCGGTCGAACAAGCCATCGCTCACCTGCAAGGCATCGGCGGCCCAGCCATCGGGGCTTCCGGCGATGCCATCAGCCACGGCTCGCGGGCCAGTCGCGGACTTGATCCACAACTGATCAAGGACATCGAAAAACAGTATGGCTTCGACAAGCCGGCACCGGAACGCCTGTGGCTGATGATCACCAGCTATGCCCGGCTGGACTTCGGCAAGAGCTTCTTTCGCGGCGCCACGGTCACCGACCTGATTCTTGAAAAGATGCCAGTGACCATTTCCCTCGGGCTTTGGGCGACACTGATCACCTACCTGGTATCAATCCCGCTGGGCATTCGCAAAGCCGTGCATCACGGCAGCCTTTTCGATATATGGAGCAGCACCGCAATCGTCATCGGGTACGCGATGCCGGCGTTCCTGTTTGCGATGTTTCTGATCGTGGTATTTGCCGGTGGTACATCGTTGAACTGGTTTCCGGTACGAGGACTGGTCTCGGAGAATTTCGATCAGTTGTCGACACTGGGAAAAGTGGCCGACTACTTCTGGCACCTGGTGCTGCCGGTGACGGCGCTGGTAGTCGGCGGTTTCGCTACCTTGACCATTCTGACCAAGAACTCCTTCCTCAACGAGATCACCCGTCAGTACGTGGTCACCGCCCGCGCCAAAGGCCTGAGTGAACGCCGAGTGCTGTACGGCCACGTGTTTCGCAACGCAATGCTGCTGGTGGTGTCGGGCATTCCCCAGGCGTTGATCAGCGTGTTTTTCGCCGGTTCCCTGTTGATCGAGGTGATTTTTTCCCTCGATGGACTGGGGCGGATGAGTTATGAAGCGGCGGTGTCCCGGGACTACCCGGTGGTGTTCGGTTCGCTGTTCATCTTCACCCTGTTCGGTCTCCTGATAAAAATCATCGGCGACCTTTGCTACACCCTGGTCGACCCGCGCATCGACTTCGCCTCGAGGAATGGCTGATGCTCAATCTCTCGCCCCTGGCGCGCCGACGCTTCGAACGCTTCAAGAAAAACCGTCGAGGCTGGTGGTCGCTGTGGCTGTTCATCGGCCTGTTCGTCCTGACCCTCGGTGGTGAATTGATTGCCAATGACAAGCCGCTGGTACTGAGTTATCAGGGCTCGTTGTACTACCCGGCGTTCAAGCGCTACACCGAGCAAGAGTTCGGTGGGCAACTGCCGTTCCAGGCCGATTACCGCAGTGATTACGTGCAGAAGCTGATCCACAAGGACGGCGGTTGGATGCTGTTCCCGCCGATCCCGTTCAGCGATGACACGCCGAACTACGACCTCAATCAACCGGCGCCGAGTCCGCCGTCAAAGGTCAACTGGCTGGGCACCGACGATCAGGCACGCGATGTGTTGGCGCGGGTGATTTTCGGCGCCAGGGTGTCGATATTGTTCGCGTTGGCGCTGACCTTCATCAGCGCGTTGATCGGCATCGCCGCCGGCGCCTTGCAGGGCTACTACGGCGGCTGGGTCGACCTGCTCGGTCAGCGTTTGCAGGAAGTCTGGTCAGGGTTGCCGGTGCTTTACCTGCTGATCATCCTGTCGGGTTTCGTCGAGCCGAACTTCTGGTGGCTGTTGGGGATCATGGCGCTGTTTTCCTGGCTGGCACTGGTGGATGTAGTGCGCGCCGAGTTCCTGCGCGGGCGCAACCTGGAGTACGTCAAAGCGGCGCGCGCACTGGGGCTAACCGATCGCAAAGTGATCGTGCGGCACATTCTGCCCAATGCGATGAACGCGACCTTGAGTTACCTGCCATTCATTCTCACCGGGGCAATCTCGACCCTCACCGCCCTCGACTTCCTCGGCTTCGGCATGCCCGCCGGCAGCGCCTCGCTGGGCGAGTTGATCGGTCAGGGCAAGCAGAATCTGCAAGCACCGTGGCTCGGGCTGACGGCGTTTTTCACCCTGGCGCTGATTCTTTCCTTACTGGTGTTTATCGGTGAAGCATTGCGCGATGCATTTGATCCTCGATCTTGATCCTCGATCTTGATCCTCGATCTTGAGCCGCGATCTTGATCCTCGAACCTGAGCTGGACATTGGACATGAGCGACAACCTGATCGAAATCCGTGACCTCAACGTGGCCTTCAGTGGTCAGGCTGCAGTGCGCAATGTGTGCCTGGACATCCGCCCCGGCGAGTGCCTGGCATTGGTTGGCGAATCCGGCTYGGGCAAATCGGTGACCGCCCAATCGATCCTCCAACTGCTACCCGACGGCGGCACCGAAACCCGGGGCAGCATTCGCTATCGTGGCCAGGAATTGATCGGCGCGGACGTCACGACCCTGCGAGCCTTGCGCGGCAATCGCATCGCGATGATTTTCCAGGAACCGATGACCTCCCTGAATCCGTTGCACAGCGTCGAAAAGCAAATTGGCGAAACCCTGCTGGTGCATAAGGGGCTGGGTGACAAGGCGGCGCAAAAGCGCACCCTTGAGCTGCTCGAACTGGTGGGCATCAAAAAACCCGAAGAGCGCCTCAAGGCCTATCCGCACCAGCTCTCCGGTGGCCAGCGGCAACGGGTGATGATCGCCATGGCGCTGGCCTGCGAACCCGAGTTGCTGATCGCCGATGAACCAACTACCGCGCTCGATGTGACGGTACAGCGCAAGATCCTGCGGCTGCTCAAATCACTGCAACAACGCCTGGGCATGTCGCTGCTGTTGATCAGCCACGACCTCAATCTGGTGCGCAGCATCGCCCAGCGGGTCTGCGTCATGCACGCTGGGGAAGTCGTCGAGCAAGCCGAGTGCGAGCGCCTCTTCAACCACCCGCAACATCCCTACAGTCGACTGCTGTTGAACGCCGAACCGGAAGGTGAACCCCTGCCTCGTGACGAGCGTGAAGTCGTGTTGGAAGTCAACGACCTCAATGTGCGCTTCCCGCTGGGCGGCGGATTGTTCCAGCGTAAAACCTGGTTGCATGCAGTCGACGGCATCAGCCTGAGTATTCAACGCGGCAAGACGCTGGGCATCGTTGGCGAATCCGGTTCCGGCAAGTCCACCCTCGGCCAGGCGATCCTGCGCCTGCTCGACTCCGACGGCAGCATCCGCTTTAAGGGCGAGGCGCTCGACAGCCTGAACCAGAAGCAGCTGCGGCCTTGGCGCAAGCAGATGCAGGTAGTGTTCCAGGACCCGTTTGGCAGCCTCAGCCCGCGAATGTCAGTCGCACAGATCATCAGCGAAGGGCTGGAAGTCCATAGCCAATCAACTGCCGGCGAATGCGAGGCCCAGGTCATTCAGGTGCTGAAAGAGGTCGGCCTTGACCCGCAAAGCCGCCACCGCTACCCGCACGAATTCTCCGGTGGCCAGCGCCAACGGATTGCCATCGCCCGCGCCCTGGTACTCAAGCCGGCATTGATTCTGCTCGACGAACCGACCTCGGCGCTTGATCGCACGGTGCAAAAACAGGTGGTCGCCCTGCTTCGCCAGCTTCAGGAAAAATACGGCCTGACCTACCTGTTCATCAGCCATGACCTGGCAGTGATTCGTGCCCTGGCCCATGACATGATCGTGATCAAGGACGGCAAAGTCGTGGAACGCGGCGCCAGCCATGACGTGTTCACCGCACCGCAGCACCCCTATACCAAAGAGCTGTTGGCCGCGGCGCATCCGGGCTGGGTATGATCGCTTCGGACCGCGTCGCGGCCATCGCGAGCAGGCTCGCCCCCACAGTGACTTATGTGGGAGCGAGCCTGCTCGCGAAGGGGCCAGCACAGACCATGCACATTCTGGAAATGAAGCCATGAACACCACCGAAAGCCTCAAGGACTACCAACGTGTGCGCATGCTGGCGATCCGCTCGTTGTTCGAGATCATCGAGCAGTCCAGCGAAGGCACGGTGATCGTCGACCGCGATGCGAACATCGTCTGGATGAACGAACGTTATGCCAAGCGCTTTGGCTTGGCGTCCGCTGAAGTGGCGATCGGCAAAGCGTGTGAAAGCGTGATCCCCGGCAGCCTGTTGCGCGAGGTGGTGCGTACCGGTCGACCGATCCTGCTGGACATGCAGGACACGCCCAAAGAGCCGCTGGTGGTGATGCGCCTGCCGATTCACGATGACGCCGGCGCGGTGATTGGTGCCATCGGGTTCGCGTTGTTCGATGAGTTGCGCAGCCTGTCGCCGATGCTCAAGCGTTACCAGAGCATGCAGGAAGAACTTGCGTCCACACGTTCGCTGCTGCGAGCCCGACAAGCCAAGTACACCTTCGCCCATTTCATCGGCACCAGCGCCGCCAGCCTGGAGGTCAAACGCCGCGCCCGACGTAGCGCCAGCACCGAGTCCCCGGTCCTGTTGCTGGGTGAAACCGGCACCGGCAAAGAGCTGCTGGCCCAGGCGATTCACGGTGCCTCGCCACGGGCGCACAAAGCCTTCGTCAGCATCAACAGCGCGGCGATCCCGGAAGCGCTGCTCGAAGCCGAGTTTTTCGGCACCGCGCCCGGCGCCTTCACCGGCGCAGACCGCAAGGGTCGCTCCGGCAAGCTGCAGATCGCTCAGGGCGGGACCTTGTTTCTCGACGAAATCGGCGACATGCCGCTGCCGTTGCAAAGCAAACTGCTGCGGGTATTGCAGGAAAAAGAATTCGAACCGGTCGGCTCCAACGAAGTGATCCAGAGCGATGTGCGAGTGATCGCTGCGACCTCCACCGACCTCGAAGCGGCGATCAAACGCGGCGAGTTTCGTGCCGACCTGTATTACCGCCTCAACGTCCTGCCCATCCATGTGCCGCCGCTGCGCGAACGCCTCGACGACCTGCCGGCCCTGAGCGAAGCGATCCTGGAAGAGCTGCGCAGTCAGCATGAGCTCGATAGCCAGGCCCTGGAGTTGCTCGGCCAACACGCCTGGCCGGGTAACATCCGTGAATTGCGCAACGTGCTGGAGCGGGCCGCGCTGCTCAGCGATGACCTGATCCTCAATGCTGCAGAAATCCGCGCGGCGGTTGGCAGTTTTGTGCCTGTGGAGCGCTCCGCGCCACTGGCCATTGAAACGCATACCAACGAGACCTTCAGTGCTGCACGCGAACGCTTCGACCGGCAGTTGATTGAAAGTACGCTCGCGCATTGTGGTGGCAAGGTGATCGACGCAGCGGCACGGCTGGGGCTGGGGCGTTCGACGCTGTACAAGAAGATGGTGGCGTTGGGGATTGCCGAGTCTCAATAAAGAGATGCTTGTCTCTACTTATAGACATGATTTGAAACCGTATCGAGACCATCGCGAGCAGGCTCGCTCCCACACTGAATTGCATTAGGCCCGCACATTTTCGGGTCAACCCCGAACACATGTGGGAGCGAGCCTGCTCGCGATAAGGCCATCCAAGTCACCATAAGTCTCCAATCCGAGACAAATTATTTCCCCATCAACGAAATAACAAGAAATATCCATATATTTCAACAAGTTACTTGAATGGCACGAAACTCGCTAACGCCCTCTCCTACAAAAGATCCACCCCCAAAAAAAATAACAATCCAGGAGACACACCATGAGTGTGATCATTGCCTTGGCAGCCCTCGCGCTGCTGATGCTGGCTGCTTACCGTGGCTACAGCGTCATTCTCTTCGCTCCGATTGCCGCCCTTGGCGCGGTCCTGCTCACTGACCCCTCTGCCGTTGCGCCCGCCTTCACCGGCGTGTTCATGGAGAAAATGGTCGGGTTCGTCAAACTGTACTTCCCGGTGTTCCTGCTCGGCGCGGTGTTCGGCAAGCTGATCGAGTTGTCGGGCTTCTCACGTTCGATTGTCGCTGCAGCGATTCGCCTGCTCGGCACGCGCCAGGCGATGCTGGTGATCGTGCTGGTCTGCGCCCTGCTCACCTACGGCGGCGTGTCGCTGTTCGTCGTGGTATTCGCGGTGTATCCGTTTGCCGCGGAGATGTTCCGTCAGAGCAATATCCCGAAACGGCTGATCCCGGCGACCATCGCCCTTGGCGCGTTTTCCTTCACCATGGACGCCCTGCCCGGCACCCCGCAAATCCAGAACATCATCCCCAGCACCTTCTTCAACACCACCGCCTGGGCCGCGCCATGGCTGGGTTTGATTGGCACGATCTTCGTCTTTTGCGCCGGCATGCTGTTCCTCCAGCGTCAGCGCAACAAGGCCCAGCGCAAGGGTGAAGGCTACGGCACAGAGCTGCGCAACGAGCCGGAAACCGCCGAAGACGTGAAGCTGCCCAATCCGTGGATCGCGCTCTCGCCGTTGCTGCTGGTGGGCATCATGAACCTGCTGTTCACCCACTGGATTCCGCTGTGGTACGGCAAGACCCACAGCCTGAGCCTGCCGGGCATGTCCGCGCCGGTGACCACCGAAATCGCCAAGCTCACCGCCATCTGGGCGGTCCAGGCCGCGTTGCTGGTCGGCATCGTCATGGTGCTGGTGTTCGGCTTCCAGGCGATCCGCGGCAAGCTCGCCGAAGGCAGCAGAAGCGCGGTCAGCGGCGCCTTGCTGGCGGCGATGAACACCGCGTCGGAATACGGTTTCGGTGCGGTCATCGCCTCGTTGCCCGGCTTCCTGGTGCTGGCCGACTGGCTGAAAAGCATCCCTAACCCGCTGGTCAATGAAGCGATTACCGTGACCCTGCTGGCAGGTATCACCGGTTCGGCCTCGGGTGGCATGAGCATTGCCCTGGCGGCGATGGCCAATGACTTCATCGCGGCGGCCCATGCGGCGAACATTCCGCTGGAAGTGCTGCACCGGGTCGCGGCCATGGCCAGTGGCGGCATGGACACGCTGCCGCACAACGGCGCGGTCATTACCTTGCTCGCGGTAACGGGCCTGACCCACCGCGAAGCCTATAAAGACATTTTCTGTATTACGCTGATCAAGACCCTGGCGGTCTTCGTAGTCATCGGTACTTTCTACGCCACCGGCATTGTGTGAGGCATTCATGACAACTCTTTCGGGCAAAACCGCATTGGTCACCGGCTCCACCAGCGGCATCGGTCTGGGCATCGCACTGAGCCTGGCCAGGGCCGGCGCCAACCTGATCCTCAATGGTTTCGGCGATGCCTCCACAGTCATCGCGCAGGTACAGCAGTTTGGTGGCAAGGTCGGGCACCACCCGGCCGATGTCAGTGACCCTGCGCAAATTGCCGAGATGATCGCCTATGCCGAACGCGAGTTCGGTGGTGTCGATATCCTGGTGAACAACGCGGGCATCCAGCACGTGTCCGCGGTGGAAGACTTCCCCGTGGAGCGTTGGGATTCGATCATTGCGATCAACCTGTCGTCGGTCTTCCACAGCACCCGCCTCAGCCTGCCAGGCATGCGCGCCAAGGGGTGGGGACGGATCGTCAACATCGCCTCGGTACACGGCCAGGTCGGCTCGGTGGGTAAGGCTGCCTACGTCGCCGCCAAGCATGGGGTGATCGGCCTGACCAAAGTGGTCGGCCTGGAAACCGCCACCAGCAACGTCACCTGCAACGCCATCTGCCCAGGCTGGGTACTGACGCCGCTGGTGCAAAAGCAGATCGATGACCGCGCCGCAGCAGGGGTTGACCCACAGCAGGCGCAACATGATTTGTTGGCCGAGAAGCAGCCGTCGCTGGAATTCGTGACCCCGTCACACCTGGGTGAACTGGTGCTGTTCCTGTGCAGTGAAGCTGGCAGCCAGGTGCGTGGCGCGGCGTGGAATATTGATGGCGGGTGGCTGGCACAGTAAAAAGGCTAGTCAGCGGCTGTGGCGAAGGTGCTTGCTCGCGTCGGCCGGTCCACGTTCGGGCGCAGCTGTCGTAAAATGATGAGCGCGTTGCCATTGGAAGAACGCGCCAGCCAGTTTGGGCTCGCTTCGCGGCCCAGCGGGAGCAAGCTCCCTCGCCACAAGAGCCAGTGAGCGGGTATTAAGAAAAAAGAGGCCAATCATGTCAGAAGTTCTTTGGCAACCCAGCGCCGAACGCATCGGCAAGACCCGCATGGATGCCTTCCGGCGCTTCAGCAATCAGCGGTACAACCTGGCACTCGCGGACTACCCCGCCCTGCACCAATGGAGCATCGATCAGCGCGAAGATTTCTGGCAGGCCATCGTCGATTTTTTCGAGATCAGGTTTCACCAGCCACCGAGCACCGTGCTGCGTGAAGGCCCGCAGATGCCCAGCGCCGAGTGGTTTCCCGGCGCCACGCTGAACTTCGCCGAACACCTGCTGCGTCGTCGCGATGACGCAACTGCCGTAATTGCCATCGCCGAGAATGGCCAGCGCGAAAGCTTGAGTTACCGTGAGCTGGCCGAACACGTCGCCGGTCTGCAAAAAAGCCTGAGAGCCGCTGGCGTCGGCCTCGGTGACCGGGTGGCAGCGTGCATGCCGAACACCTGGCAGACCCTGGTAGGCATGCTCGCGACCACCAGCCTGGGCGCGATCTGGTCGTGTTCGTCACCGGATTTCGGCACGCACGGGGTGGTCGACCGCTTCGGCCAGATCGAACCGAAAGTGCTGATCACCTGCGCCGGTTATCGCTACGCCGGCAAAGAGATCGACCAGACGACCAAGGTCAACGAAATCCTCGAACACCTGCCATCGCTGCAGCAACTGATTATCGTGCCTTATGCCCGGCCACAGGCCCGCGTTGACGATTACAAAACCCAAGCCAACGTCGCGTTGTGGGACAGCTTTTATCGTCCGGGCGGCGAGCCCGGGTTCGTCCCGGTGCCCTTCGCGCATCCGCTGTACATTCTCTACTCCAGTGGCACCACCGGCGTACCGAAATGCATCATCCACAGCGTCGGCGGTGTACTGCTGCAACACGTCAAGGAACACGGTTTGCACGTCGACCTCGGGCCAGACGACCGACTGTTCTACTACACCACCTGTGGCTGGATGATGTGGAACTGGCTGGTCTCGGCATTGGCGGTCGGCAGCAGCGTGGTGCTGTACGACGGCTCGCCTTTCCACCCCGGCCCGCAACGCTTGATCGACCTGATCGACAGCGAAGCCATCAGTGTCTTCGGCACCAGCCCCAAATACCTCGCGACACTGGAAAGCAATGAAATCCAGCCGCGCCTAAGCCACGACCTGGGCAGCCTGAAAGCCCTGCTCTCGACCGGTTCGGCACTGTCGCCGCAAAGCTACGAGTACGTTTATCGCGAGATCAAAAGCGATCTGTGCCTATCGTCGATGTCCGGCGGTACCGACATCATCTCCTGCTTTCTTGCCGGCAATCCGGTCCTGCCGGTCCGCCGTGGCGAGATGCAGTGCAAGGGCCTGGGCATGGCGGTTGAAGTCTGGAATGAGGCGGGTCAGCCGGTGATCGGTGAAAAAGGCGAGTTGGTCTGCACCCGGCACTTCCCGGCGATGCCGATCGGCCTGTGGAACGACCCGCAGCAGGAAAAACTCCGCGCCTCGTATTTCAGCCAGTTTCCGGGCGTCTGGGCTCAGGGCGACTACGCCGAACAACGGCCCAATGGCAGCTGGCTGATCCACGGGCGCTCTGACGCAGTACTCAACCCCGGCGGCGTACGCATCGGCACCGCGGAAATCTACCGTCAGGTGGAAAAAATCCATCAGGTACTGGACTCGGTCGCCATCGGCCAGCAATGGCAGGATGACGTGCGCGTGGTGTTGTTCGTGCGCCTGCGTGACGGCGTAACGCTGGACGAAAAACTTGAGCAGGAGATTCGCCAGGTCATCCGCGCCAACACCACGCCTCGGCATGTGCCGGCAAAGATCGTGGCGGTGACGGATATACCGCGAACCATCAGCGGCAAGGTGGTCGAGCTGGCCGTCAGAAATGTCGTGCACGGCCAGCCGGTGAAAAATACCGATGCACTGGCCAACCCTGAAGCGCTGGAGCAATTTCGGGATCGACCGGAATTGCAGAGCTAACGCCTACGCAGGATGGGTCAGTCCATCAGCCCCCATTCACCGGTTTTGGTGGATGGGGGGGCGGCATTCGGCACACTGTCCACGTGCAACTTCAGACGCAAGCGCAAGTTATTCACCGAATCGGCGTATTTCAATGCCTCCTCTTCATCGATCGCACCCTCGACAACCAAATCGAACAACGCCGTATCAAACGTCTTCATTCCCGACTCTGCCGACTTTTCCATGATCTCCTTGAGCTGGTGAAGCTCATTGCGCCGTATCAGATCGCCAATGGTTGGCGTACCCAGCATCACCTCCACCGCCGCCCGGCGCTGCCCATCGCGGGTGCGTACCAGACGTTGGGAAACGAAGGCCTTGAGGTTGTTACCCAGATCATTGAGCAACTGCCCACGGCGCTCCTCCGGGAAAAAGTTGATGATCCGGTCCAGTGCCTGATTGGCGTTGTGAGCGTGCAAGGTAGAGAGCACCAGGTGCCCGGTGTCGGCGAATGCCAATGCATGCTCCATGGTTTCGCGGTCGCGAATTTCGCCGATCAGCACCACATCCGGCGCCTGGCGAAGGGTATTCTTCAAGGCGGCGTGGAAGCTGCGCGTATCGACGCCCACCTCACGCTGGTTGATGATCGACTGTTGATGGCGATGGATATACTCCACCGGGTCTTCGATGGTGATGATGTGCCCGCTGCTGTGGCGATTGCGGTAATCGATCAACGCTGCCAGCGAGGTCGACTTGCCCGAATCCGTGGCGCCGACGAACAGCATCAGCCCCTGCTTGAGCATCACCGTCTCAAGCAGCACGGCCGGCAGTTTGAGGTCTTCAAAGCGCGGGATATCGAGTTTGATGTTGCGCGCCACGATCGACACGTCATTACGCTGCTTGAAGACGTTGACGCGAAAGCGCCCGACTCCGACCAGAGACACCGCCAGGTTCATTTCCAGCTCGCGGTCGAACTCTGCGCACTGCTCGACGTCCATAAGGGTCTCGGCAATCCGGGCAATCTCGCCGGGCTTGAACACTTCAGGGGCCAGTGTTCGGAGCGCACCCTTGAAGCGCCCGGTAGGTGGTGCGCCAGTCGACAGGTAAAGATCGGAGCCGTCCTGGCTGGCCAGCATTCTTAGCAGCGAGTGAATGTCCATGGCAAAAAAATATCCATTGAGCCTTCCATTGAACGAAAATTGCCAAGGCACGCCACTTTTCACGCGTCCGAGCGTCTACTCCTTCGAAGCATAGTAGATGCCCCAGTACCGATATGTAGCACGGACATGATGCAGGAACCCTTGATGAACGGATCCCCTACCGGCGGCGACGCCCAGGCCTTGATTGCCCGACTCGACTGGGCACAAAGTCCGCTGGGCTCTGCCAGCCACTGGCCGCAGAGCCTGCGCACCGCCGTGGACATCGTGATTCACTCGCCCATGCCCATGCTGTTGTTATGGGGGCCGGAGCTGTCGCAGATCTACAACGACGGCTTTGCACTGTTGGCCGGCAACAAGCATCCGCAGGCTTTCGGACAACCCACGCACCAGACATGGCCAGAACTTAAAGACTTCACCGACCCCATTTATAGCGCTGTCTTACAAGGCCAAGTGCGTTCCTACAGCGAGCAGCGTTTCAGCCTGCAGCGCGATGGCGGCGAATCGGATGTCTGGCTGGACCTGACCTACAGCCCGATTCGTGACGAACGCGGGCAGGTCGCCGGGATCCTGGTCACTGCCATTGAAACCAATGAGCGCCGACGCATCGCCCTGGAGCTCAAACAACGCTCGGAGGCCAGCCTCAAGGCCCAGCACGAAACCGAAGAACGCCTGCAACTGGCCCTCGCCGCCACCGACGCGGTAGGCACCTGGGACTGGGATATCAGCGAAGATCGCTTTATTGCCGATGCGCACTTCGCCCAGTTGCACAGTGTTGACCCGGCACTGGCCAATCAACTGCCCATCACCGAATACCTCAACGGCGTGCACCCGGAAGACCGGGGCATGGTCGCCCGCAGCATCAAGCACTGCATCAGCCAGGGCAGCGAATACGCCGAGGAATACCGGCTGCTGCAAGCCAGCGGCGAAGTGCGCTGGGTCTTTGCCCGAGGCCGCTGCTACAAGGATCACCACGGTCGCCCCCTGCGTTTTCTCGGTGCCGCTCTGGACCTGACCGAGCGCAAGCACACCGAACAAGCGTTACGGCAAAGCCAGACCGAGCTGCAACTGATCATCAACGCCATGCCGGTGCTGATCGGCTATGTCGATCATGAACAACGCTTTCGCCTGAACAACAGCGCGTACCTGGACTGGTACGGCATGACCCCGCAGGAGCTGTACGGTAAAACCATTCGAGAAATTCTCGGCGACGAACTCTATGCCACCCGCGTCGAGCACATCAGCGCCGCGCTGGCGGGCAAAGCCTGCAGTTTCGAGGCTTATTCGCCGCACCGCGACGGCCGACCGCGTTATGCACTGATGAAGTACCTGCCACGCTTTGGTTCTGACGGTGCGGTCAATGGGTTCTACATTTTCGTGATCGACGAAACCGAGCGCAAACAGACCGAGGAAGCCTTGCGCAACCTCAACGAGACGCTGGAAGAACGGGTCGACACACGCACCAAGGCACTGGCTGAAGCCAACCATCGCCTGCAAAACGAAATGTTCGAGCGCGAACGCGCCGAAGATGYGTTGCGCCATGCACAAAAAATGGAAGCCGTCGGCCAACTCACTGGCGGTATCGCCCACGACTTCAACAACATGCTGACCGGGATTATTGGCAGCCTGGACCTGATGCAGCGCTACATTGCCGATGGGCGTAGCGATGAGATCGGCCGCTTTGCCGATGCGGCCGTGTCGTCAGCCAATCGGGCTGCCGCCTTGACTCACCGGCTGCTGGCATTCTCCCGCCGGCAATCGCTGGACCGTCGACCGCTTGAGCCCAACACACTGGTGCGCTCGCTCGAAGAGCTGTTGCGCCGCACCAAGGGCGAGCATATCGAACTGAAGTTTCAGCTGGCACCGGAAGTCTGGCCGGTCAACACCGATGCCAACCAACTGGAAAACGCCCTGCTCAACCTGGTGATCAACGCCCGCGATGCGATGCCTGAGGGCGGCGAGCTGGTGATTGAAACCGCCAATAGCTACCTCGATGGCAACGACATCAGCACCCTTGAGCCGGTCAAGGCCGGTGACTATGTGATGCTCGGCGTACGCGACAACGGTACCGGCATGACTCCGCGCGTATTGGCCAAGGCCTTCGATCCGTTCTTCACCACCAAGCCTATCGGCCAGGGCACCGGGCTGGGGTTGTCGATGATTTATGGCTTCGCCCAGCAATCCGGCGGCCATGTGACCCTCAGCAGTCAGCCGGGACAAGGCACGACGGTGCGCCTGTATTTGCCGCGCCTGCACAACGCGCCTCAGCACGCCTCGCTGGCGGCAGTCAGCTTGGGCAGCCCCTATGCGACCGCAGGTGAGTCGGTGGTGCTGGTCGAAGACGACCCTGCAGTGCGTATGCTGGTGCTCAATGTGCTGAACGAACTGGGCTACATCGCCCATGAGGCGCAAGACGCAAAAAACGCCCTGCCGCTGCTGGAGTCTGACCTGCGTATCGATCTGCTGGTGACCGATGTCGGCCTGCCCGGCATGAATGGCCGGCAACTGGCGGAAATCGCCCGTCAGCATCGACCTGGGCTTAACGTCCTGTTCATGACCGGCTACGCGGAAAAAGCCGCCGAACGCCAGGGCTTTCTCGAGGAGGGCATGGACCTGCTGGCCAAGCCCTTCACCCTTGAACAACTGGCCGGCAAGATTCGCCACATGATCCGCCGAACCGGATGATTTGAGGCATAATCGCGCCCCGCCGCCACCACCGCTCCAAGGTAACTGCCCCAATGAAAGCTCAAGCCCGCCATATTCTGGTGAAAACCGCCGAAGAGGCCGAACAGCTCAAACAACGCATCGCCAAGGGCGAAGCCTTTGATGTGCTGGCCAAGAAGTATTCCACCTGCCCGTCTGGCAAACGCGGAGGTGACCTGGGCGAAGTTCGGCCCGGGCAGATGGTTGGCGCCATCGATGCGGTGATCTTCAAGAAACCACTGCGTGTCGTGCACGGACCGATCAAAAGCAAGTTTGGTTATCACCTGGTGCAGGTGTTTTACCGCGATTGATGGATTGGCTTGAGGGCCTCTTCGCGAGCAGGCTCGCTCCCACATTGATGGCCCTACACAACCTGTGGGAGCGAGCCTGCTCGCGATCCGATTGCGCAGCAAGCGGCCATTGAACCTCAATCCTTGGGAATCAGTGCCCCCGGCACCTGGATCACCCGGCTCGCCAACCGATGCCCGGCTTCTGCGGCCTCTGCCGGGCTTGCGCCACGGAGCCGACTGCCCAGATACGCCGCGCTGAACGAATCCCCCGCCGCCGTGGTGTCCACCACCCGTTCGACGCGCAGCGCCGGAACCTCGAACGACTCACCGTCACAGCGAATCAGACACGGCTCGGCGCCGCGCTTGAGCACCACCTCCGGTATGCCGATCTGCTCGTAGGCCGCGAACACCGCCGCCTCATCGGAAAATCCGAACAACGCCTGTTCATCGTCCACTGTCAGCAGTGCCAGATCGACATAGGGCAAGACTTCGCGATACACCGCTCGGGCCTGTTCGACAGAGCTCCACAAACGTGGCCGATAGTTGTTGTCAAAGACGATCCGCGCATCCCGCTGACGGGCTTCGATCAGTGTCTCGATGAGCTTTTTACGCCCCGCTTCGCCCAGCACCGCCAGGGTGATGCCACTGAAATACAGCACATCGTAATCCGGCAGCGCCGCAAGAATCGGTACCGCCGCCGGCGTGGTGAAGCAATCGCGCACGGCGGCTTCGTTGCGCCAATAGAGGAAACGACGTTCACCCGAAGCATCGGTCTGGATGCAGTACAAACCGGGCAAACGTCCCGGCAGGCGCTGGACCATGCCCAGGCCGATACCTTCTTCGGACCAGCTCTGGCACATCGCATCGCTGAAGCTGTCGTCGCCCAGCGCGGTGACGTAATCCACCGTGGCCCCGTCGCCCATTTCACGAGACAGGTAGACCGCGGTGTTCAGGGTGTCGCCGCCAAAACTCTGTTGCAGACTGCCGTCGGCGCGCTGCTGCAACTCGATCATGCACTCGCCGATCAGCGCAATGCGCGGGGTGTCGGGGCCGAGAGTGCTGAGGGTGTTCATGGTTATGGGGTCTCTGGGATTTCGGTGTTGTCTGGCAGGCCGCCATCGCGAGCAGGCTCGCTCCCACACTGATCTTGTGAGCACTGGAGATCCAATGTGGGAGCGAGCCTGCTCGCGATGGCCGCACCTCGGTCTCAAACCTTAAAAACAGGTTTCCATGCTTTCGATGACGTTCAACTGCTCATCCACCAGGCAACCGGTGCGCCATTTGTCGAAGGTCAGGCACGGGTGAGACGTACCGAACGAGATGATGTCGCCCACGCGCAACTGAACCCCGGGCGCGACCGTCATGAACGCATGCTGATCCATCACCGCTGTCACTGTGCAGGCACTGACATCATCACCGATCGCCGGCAGCACACCCGCCCGATAACGCAATAACGGCACCGGCAACCCCGCGTCATAGGCTACATCGCGCTTGCCCAGAGCGATCACCGCAAACCCCGGCTCCGGCAACGACTGCACATGCGCCCAGACTTCCAGTGCCGGACGCAGGCCTTCGTGCAAGTCGCTACGACGATCGAGCACGCAGCATTGCGCTTCCTTGTAGATGCCATGGTCGTGAGCCACGTAACTGCCCGGACGCAGCACGCTGAGGAAACGTCCGGCGGCGTTCTGGGCTTCGAAGGACTCGGCGATCAGGTCATACCAGGCCGACCCCGACGCGGTGATGATCGGCTTGTCGATGGCGAAAGCGCCGCTGTCTTGCAACTGCACCGCGAGGCGTACCAGGGACGCAGCAAATTCACGAATGCCACTGACTGCCTGGTCGCCATGAATCACCCCTTCGTAGCCTTCAATACCGGTCAACGCCAACCCCGGCTGCGCCTTGATCGCCTCAGCCAGTGCCAGCACTTCGGCTTCGCTGCGGCAACCGCAACGGCCGCCGACCACACCGTACTCGATCATCACGTTCAGGCGCAGACCGCGCGCGGCGAAAAATGCCCCGAGGTCGGCAACGTTGTCCGGGTGATCGACCATGCAGTGGAATTCGAATGCCGGATCTGCCAGCAACTCGGCGATCAGCGCCATGTTCGGCGCCCCCACCAACTGATTGGCCATCAACACCCGGCGCACGCCATGGGCGTAGGCGGCGCGAGTCTGCACCGCAGTGGCCAGGGTGATGCCCCAGGCTCCCGCCTCCAGTTGGCGGCGAAACAGCGACGGGGTCATGCTGGTTTTACCGTGCGGCGCCAGTTCGGCACCGCTGTTGCTGACGAACGCCTGCATCCAGCGGATGTTGTGTTCCAGCGCTTCGCGGTGCAGCACCAGCGCCGGCAGGCTGACGTCACGCACCAGGTTGGCACCGGGCTGGCCGTTGCCCTTTTCCACGGCAGCGATGTTCAAGGCAGAAGGCATGTTCTAACTCCTCACACGCGGCCGCGAACGGCCACTGTTATTCGTTGATGCGACGGGCCAGGTTGTTCGCGCTGTCGATCAGCACCCGGCGATAGTCGTTGTAATTGTTCTTGGCATCGGCCCTCGGGGCGACGATGCACAGGGTCGCAATGGCGACGCCACTCGGGTCTTTCACCGGGGCGGCAAAGCAATGGGTAAAGGTGTCGGCGACGCTGTCGAAGGAGAAGAATCCGTCGATACCGGCCTGACGGATTTCCGCCAGAAAACGTTCCAGCGGCAGGCGTTCGCCGTCCGGCAGGATGAAGTCATCTTCATCGATCAGGTCGACGATTTGCTGGTCGCTCAAGTGCGCCAGCAACAAGCGCCCGGAAGCGGTCCACGGGATCGGCGCGTTCTCGCCGATGTCCGAGGAAATGCGGAAATGCCGCTCGCCCTCCTTCATCAACGCCACCGTGTACTTGCGCCCGTTGAGCAGGCACATCTGCGCGGTTTCGCGGGTCTGGCTGACGATCTCCTGCAAAGCGTGATCGGCCTCGCGACTCAAGTCGAAATGGCGCAGATGCGCTTGCCCCAGAAAGTACAGTTGCCGGCCAAGATAGACGTGACCTTCCTTGCCCACCGGTTCGAGAATCCGTCGTTCCAGCAGCGACGCGACCAGCTCGTAGACCGTGGATTTCGGACTGCCGATACCGCTGGCGATATCGTTCGGGCGCAGCGGCTGGCCAATTTCCTTGAGGAAATCGAGAATATCGAACGCCCGGTCCAGACCGCGGGCCCGGCGCTTGATGGTGTCTTCGGTCATGTCAGTGGGTTCTCATTCAAATTCGCCGGGGAGTTTAACCAGAGTCCTGCGCCGACCGTTAGACCGCCATCGCGAGCAGGCTCGCTCCCACAGGAGTCTGGTGGCGTAATTGCAATATGTGGCAGAACACACCTCCCATGTGGGAGCGAGCCTGCTCGCGATAGGGTCACCTCGGTTCAGGCCTTCTTCTTGTACGCCACACAATCAATCTCGACCTTGCAGTCGACCATCATGTTCGCCTGCACACAAGCCCGGGCCGGTGCGTGTTCCGGGCTGAAGTACTCGGAGAAGACTTTGTTGAAGCTCCAGAAATCCCGCGGATCTTCCAGCCATACGCCCGTGCGGACCACGTCTTCGAGGCCATAGCCGGCTTCTTCGAGGATCGCGATCAGGTTGCGCATGGTCTGGTGAGTCTGCTCGACGATCCCGCCAGCAATGATTTCGCCGTCCACCGCTGGCACCTGACCGGACACATGCAGCCATCCATCCGCTTCGACCGCGCGGGCGAAAGGACGGGGCTGGCCACCGCCAGCGGTGCTACCAGTGCCGTAACGAGTAATGCTCATGGGTGTTTCTCCTGATTCGAAATTGAGTGTTAAAAACGCGTGTTCTTGAGAAATTCCGCCAAGCGCGGAGATTGCGGGCGTTCGAACAGCTCCTTGGGTGGCCCCTGCTCTTCGATTCGCCCCTGATTCATGAAGACGATCTTGTCCGAGACTTCAAAGGCAAAACGCATCTCGTGGGTCACCAACAGCATGGTCATGCCATCCTCGGCCAGCCCCTTGATCACGCTCAATACTTCGCCGACCAGCTCCGGGTCGAGTGCCGACGTCACTTCGTCGAACAGCATCAGGCTCGGGTTCATCGCGATCGCCCGGGCAATCGCCACGCGCTGTTGCTGACCACCCGACAACTGACCCGGATAGTGATCGCGGCGTTCCAGCAGGCCGACACGCTCCAGCCATTTTTCCGCCAGCACCACCGCTTCATCCTTGTGCAGCTTTTTGACTTTGAGCAGGCCAAGGGTGACGTTCTGCAGCGCCGTGAGATGGGGAAACAGGTTGAACTGCTGGAATGCCATGCCGGTCATCGCCCGGTGCTGGGCGATGACTTTTTCCGAGTGGCGCACGCGCTTGCCGTTGACCTCGTGGTAACCGATGGACTCGCCATCGAGCAGGATCCGCCCGCCCTGGAACTCTTCGAGCATGTTCACGCAGCGCAGCAGCGTAGTCTTGCCCGAGCCGCTGGAGCCGATCAGCGTCACCACGTTGCCACGCTGCATGGTCAGGTCGACGCCCTTGAGCACTTCGAGCGGGCCGTATTGCTTGTGCAGATCGCGAATCTCCAGCAGGGCCTGGCTAGCGTTCTGTGTCGAAACTTGAGCTTGAGTCATGGCAAGGCCACCCGCTTTTCAATATGCCGGCCGAGTAATTCGATGGCGTAGTTGATGATGAAAAAGAGAAAACCGGCAAACAGGTAAAACTCCAGGGTCATGAAGGTCCGGGCGATGATCTGCTGGGTACTCAGCAGCAACTCGGCCACACCGATCACCGAGAGCAAGGTCGAAGCCTTGACGATTTCGGTCGACGAGTTGACCCAGGTCGGCAAAATCTGCCGCAACGCCTGAGGCAACAGCACGTAAGCGAGGGCCTGATAAAACGTCAGGCCGATGGCCTTGCTCGCTTCCATCTGCCCACGTGGCAACGCTTGCAACGCACCGCGAACGATCTCGGCAACGTGCGAACCGCAGAACAGCGTCAGCCCCAGCACTCCCGCCTGGAACGCATCGATCTGCCAGCCCAGCGCGGGCGCCATGTAGAAGCAGGCCAGCACCAGCACAAACACCGGCGTGCCACGGATCAGGTCGACGTAAAAACGAAACGGCGCGCGCATCCAGAACTTGCCGTAGGTCAGCACCAGCCCGGCAACGATGCCGATCAGGGTGCCCAGCATGATCGCCAGGACAGAGCACTGCACACTGGTCAAAAAGCCCGACCACAGGGTCTCGCGGGCGACCCATAACTCATGCAACCAACTTGGGGACTCGTACATGGGTGCGCTCCTAACGGCGAATCGCCAGACGCTGCTCGAGGTAACGCAGCAGCATCGCGATGAGATAACAGGCCGCAACATAGAGCGCTGTCGTCACCAGCCAGGTTTCAATCACCCGGTAGCTCTCGACGTTGATCTTGCGCGCGTAGTAGGTCAGCTCCGGCACGGCAATCGCCGCCGCCAGCGAGGTGTCCTTGAACAGCGAAATGAAGTTGTTCGAGAGCGCCGGCAACACGTTGCGCAACATCACCGGCACGGTGATGTAGGCCTTGACCTGCCACTCCCCCAGACCGATCGCCAGCCCGGCTTCACGCAGGCCTTTGGGGATGCTCAACAACCCGCCACGGAACACTTCGGTCAGGTACGCCCCGGCATACAACGACAGGGTGATGATGAACGACGGCAGCTTGTCCAGCCGAATGCCCAGGCTCGGTAGCGCAAAGTAGATCAGCAGAATCAACACCAGAATCGGCGTGTTACGGATCACCGTCACGTACACCGACGCCAGCACCCGCAATGCGCGGTGCTTTGAGAGCAAAGCAAACGCCATCAGCAGGCCGATCACGCAACCGATGGCGATCGACACCAGCGCCAGTTCAAGGCCCAGACCGAGCCCTGCCAGCAAGGTGTCGAAGTCGCGCCAGACGGCGGCAAAGTTCAACTGATAGTTCATGGTCAGCAGTACCTTGAGCGGGGCGCGAACGCCCCGCTCTCACGGGATCATTTGAATTCGACGGGGAAGCCAATCGCTGGGGAAGGCAGATCGACACCGAACCACTGTTTGAACGACGCCGCGTAAGTCGGGAACTCAACGCCGGTCATGGCTTCATGCAAGACGGTATTGACGAAATTCAACCAGTCCTGATCGCCGCGCTTGACCGCACAGGCGTAGGTTTGCGGGCTCCAGGCGTAGGTCGGGCTGCGATAGCGGCCAGGGTTCTGCACCATCAGGTACTTGACCGAAGACTGGTCGGTGGCAGYGGTGTCGGCACGGCCGGAGTTCACTGCCTGGTACATCAGGTCGACGCTGTCGTATTGGTCAACCTTGGCCTTGGGCAGCGCCTGGTGCACCAGTTCTTCGGCATAGACGTTTTGCAGCACTGCCACGGTGACGCTGTCGCCGGCCGCTTTGAGGTCTTCGATTTCCTTGTACTTGCTGTTGGCCGGCAACAGCAGGCCAACGCCTTCGCGGTAGTACGGCAGGGTGAATGCCACTTGCTGCGCACGGCTGGCGGTGACGGTAATGAACTGGCAGCTCATGTCGACCTTGTCGGTCAGCAAATTGGGAATCCGTGCATCCGACGACTGCACCACGAACTCGACCTTGCTCGGGTCATTGAACAAACCCTTGGCGACCATCCGCCCGATGTCGATATCAAAACCCTGCAATTTGCCGTCCGCGCCCTGGAAGTGCCACGGCGCGTTGGTGCTGCCCGTGCCCACGATCAAATGCCCGCGCTTCAACACATTGTCGAGCCTGCTGTCCGCCGCCTGGGCAATGCCCACGGCAGAGGCTGTGGCCGCAAAGAGAAAAACACACGCTGTAAACAAGGAAAGTCGACGCTGCATGACGGGCACTCCAGGATGATGTTTATTCCGCTATACCGGAACATGGTATGTAACAACGGAATAGACAGCAGAAAGTGTGCCATAGCCCGGCAGACAAATCCCCCAGAAAATGAAATATGAATTGAATCAAAGGGATGCAAAAAAACACAAAACAGGCGTTACCAAACGACGCAGCGCACAAGCGCTACCGTTGGCTACAGGCACGGGTAGTTGGGCCCCAATTGAGTGCGAGCAAGCCGATACGTGTCATGAAAACCACCATCCACTCTGCTACCACCGTTCGTCGACTTTTGTACCTGACCTGTCAGATCTGACAGTTGTGGGTTGCTTGTTTCTGGCGCTCAATCTTTTTACCCCGACTGCAGGGGCTTTTCAGATGTCGCTGAGTCGTGGTGATCAAATTCGCGCCACGCCCACTTACAGGAGTTTCCAAATGTCCCGACAACTCGCAGAAAAAAATTTGTTGCTCAATGGTGACTTTTCACGGCAGGGAGAGCACTGGACACCTAACTCGCCAGTGAAGGTCGAGTATTCCGAGGGTTACTGTGCCTTGCAGGTTAATGCCAGGATTACTCAGCGCGTTACGGTCAAAGGCAAGGGCGATTTCAAGTTTTCCGTAAAAATGAAAACGGACAGTGGTTCAGCCTGCCGGGCAACGGTCGTGATGTATCCCTCCAATCAGAGCAAACAACTTGATCTACACGGCGACATGGACTGGACTGAAAAGGAACTTCACTTCTCTGCTCCAGCTGACACTGTGCATATGGAGGTCGAGTTGCTGGCAAACGATGGTGCAAGCGGCTTCTTCGGGTCGCGTTTTGATAATGTGGGGCTCGAACAGCGCTGAACAACGCTGTGGCTTGACGGCGGTCCGTCAATTCTCCTGACGGACCTGTTCGAACTCGCAACTTCTTTTAGTCTTTATGTCTTTGTGAGTGAACGGGGCATGAACAGTTCTCACGCTCCGATTTTGTTGAATACGTACTTGCCTCCAACGTTTTCTGTGCAAAGGAGTAGTCCGTGAATCCGAAAACCTCTCCCATTTCCCTGGCGCCGCAATACCGCCGGGCATTGAGGACTTATCGCCCGGTCGTCCTGTATTTCGGTCATCCGCACTGTTACGCCTGTGGGTTCGCCGGGCCGATATTTCTGGCGGCGGCCGAGGCCTATAAAGATCGCGCCGAGTTCTACATGTTGAATACCGCCGAGTGCCCACGCCACCCCAAGGTCAGCGGTACCCCCACCGTGTTGTGCTATTGCAACGGGAAACTGCTGAAGAAGCTCAAAGGTTTTGATAGTGCAGAGACTTTGAACAACGTGTTTATCGCTCTCTTCGGCAAGGCCCGCGTTAAACCTGCCATACGTAAATCGCAACGTGACCTGCCATGGTTACGGCAAACCCTTGGCTCTTTACACACCGTTCCACGGGCGCATCAGTTGCTCTCTCATCGAGTCGCGAAGACATCGATACTCTCGCTGCCAACCACTGCCAACGAGTACACACATCAGAACTGAACACCTCAACTGTGCTCTGGGCGCTGATCCTCGACCCGTTGTACATCGACAAACGCACGCGCCAGTACCGGGCAGCGATGAGCAAATAACCGGATGGCTTATGCAAGCCTCGTCGGAGCTGCCTGCGGCCGCTCTGCAAGTGAGGGTCAGCGAAACAGGCGGGGCCAGTGCCAACGAACGGGTCGAGGACGCTTGAACCGCTCCCAGAGCATCCAGCCCATGCTCAACAGCATCAGCGGCACATGCCCCTGCTCTGCCAGCATCGGCAATAACATCAGCGCCCAGCACGAGCCGACGCACCAGCCTGCGCTGGCCACACCATAGACCAGACAATCCTTGATAAACCCCCAGCCGAACGCCGAAATCCTTGGCTGGTGATGACAGCGGTTCAGGTACCGTTGTTTGAGCGGCGACGCCTGCCACACCAGGCACACGGCCAAAGTAACGACAAACGCCATCGCCTGCGAAACCCCAAACATCACCCGAGCCGCGACTACCAAGGTCATGAGCAGCAGACCGGCTAGCGTCCAGACGCTGGTGAAACCCAGCACAAACAACACCACTGCTTGCCAGCGCTTCCTCAGCAAACTGCGTTGCCACACATACGTCAGCGGATGGACCAGCAGCAAAGGGGTCATCGCCAGCAACATCGATAGCCATGAAACCACCAACTGGCGAGGAGGATTGAACAGCAACGCCTGTTCAATCCCCTGCCAGCCCGCGGCATAAGCAAGGGGCACGAAGGCTCCGCAGAATGCCGGGATAGACAGCATCTGCACCGAGCCGAGGAACAGCCCCCAACCTGCCAGGCTGATCAGGATCAGCCATGGCAGGAAGCCTCGGGTCACGACCTGGATGAGGTATGACCCCATCTTCAATCGCCTTGCCGATAGACACTCACGCGACCGACCGTGATGTTGTCCTCGGCCTGAACATCGGTCACCGGCACAAAGCGCACTTTCAGTTGCGCCAGATCCTGGCCGCTGGCACTGAGCTTGTCGAAGACATCAGTGATCTCCAGCACATGGCTCACGCCCTTGCCACCATGCAGGCTGTCCGGATTGCTGGCCTTGCGCACGCCGAACAGCGAGATCGACCCGACGCACTGGTCGGGCAGCGCCGACGAAGACCCTTCGGTCGGCAGACTGACGTACACGTCGAAGGTCGCCGCGTCATTGTTTCCGCGGATGTTTTCCAGGTTGAGGTACACCCGGTCCAGGGAATGCTCCGCAACCGTGGGGGCAAAGGCCCGGGATTTCAGGTTGCCCATCAGCTTGCCCGAGGTGCTCTGGTCGAGTTGCAACGGCGTCTCGACTGTAGCGCCGGTCAAGGCGATGGCTTTGTCATTGGCGCCGAGCAGTTCGGCGGGTGATTGGGCGCTCATGGATTTTTCCTTCACGGCTGCAGCACCAAGAGGCTCGGGGCTTGCGCCCAGGGTTTCCAAGCGTTGTTGAAATGCCCGGGTACCGTGCAGCGGGTCGGACGTATCCTCATAACTATAATCCAGCTTCGGTGCCCGGGTATCGAGCATGTCAGACACCTTGAACGGCCACGGCTGGCCGCTGACCGTCGGTACCACGAAGCCGCGACCCGGGGTCGGCGGGCCATTGAGCCACGCACTGGTAACCGGGTTGCGGTTCTGCCGGTCGCGCTGCAGCCACACGTCCCAGAGCCGGTCGATGTTGGCGTGATGCAGCCAGAATATCGGGTCCAGGGCGGCGGTATCCGGATCGATCATCAACCCTGGCACCCGGCTGCCCTGTTGCTGGCCACCCACGGCGACGTGCACGTAGTTGTGCGGTTGCGACTCGAGCCGACCGCTGACCTGGCCATAGTGCTCGAACACCGTGACCGGGCCACCGAAGCCCGGAGAGCCACCGCCGGAACCGCCGGCGAAGTCATGATCGGTGAGGGCCGGGCGCAGATTGATCCGCTGCGCGTTGAGTACCACCACCCCGTTGCCGGTCGGGCCAAACCGGCGAGCCACAAACAAGGGATTCTGCTCACCGTTGGGCAAGGCGGTCGCGGCGAAGCAGGCCGGGAGGTTCAGCGTCTGCTGGTTCTCGTTGTAGTTCCAGTACGGCAGGGCCCAATCACTTGGCCCTCCGAGACTGACGATAGCCTTGCGGACGATCTGTTCGAATGAAGCAAGATAGCCGCGGTGCCACGGCAAAAAGTACCAGCTCTGGTGCTGACACTGGTTCCAGTAGGTGTCCTGATCGGCCTGGGACGGTAGCTGCTCACCCCGTCGCAGATAACCGGCGCTTTGCCAAAGGGGAATATCAATACCGTGAATCGCCGCCAGAAACCGCCAACTGGTGCGGTCAGTGATCGGTCGTTGTTGAAGGACTCCGACGCCACGCGCATACCACAACAAGGTATCGCTCCAGCCAGAACCCAGCTTCCATACATCACGCCGTACATGTGCCATGGTAGTTCTCCCTGAAAAACCGCGTGAATGAGGAGCGCACTCCTCAACAAGCAACGGTAGATCAGGTGCCGCACAGCCCCTGTGAAAGCAGACCGGCGGCATGACCTTCACGGCCAGGCAGAATCGGCGGTCATTTACCGCCCGGAAAAACGCAACCGCGAGAGCATTCGCAGGTCGCCATCCAGGTAATAGGCGTTGGTCCAACTGTCATCCACCGCCAGGGGCGGAACCTGCTTGAGGTCCTCTTGCCTGGCGGCATAACGGAAGCGGTAATGCTCGTAGAAGCGCAGCAATTCCAGTCCGTAACGGTCGGCCAGATCGGTGTCGCCGCGAATGATCAGGAAGTTTTCGTCGTTGCCTTCACTGGCGTTGATGCTCAGGTTGTGACTGCCGCTGATGATCACCGGCGCGTCGGTGGTGAAGTCGACGACGATGGCTTTGAGGTGCACCAACAGATCGCCCTTCTGGCCTTTCATGCTTTCCTTGAGCCAGCCTTCGATACCGGTGTTGAGCAACGCGGTGGCGGCGAAATCGGCCGTGCGGTCGGCGTGATAGCCGGTGATGCGGCTGGCAGTGTTTTGCAGGCCATAGCGCAGCACATCGTCGTGGGGCTGGCCGAGCAAGGCATTGAGGATTTCGTCCGGCAGCGCGAACGCGGTGACAAACAGAACGTCCTTCTTCGCCGCATTGATGATCTGGACGAATTGCTGCAGATCGGCCTGGCCGGTACGCGGTGAGAAACCGACAAACAACGGCTGCGACGGGTCCATCGGGTTGTTCTTGGTCAACCAGGTACGCGTAGCTCCCACATCGGTCGGCGCAGCCCAGATCTGCTCGAACACTTGCAGGTAATGGATGGACACCGTGGAATTGTCCAGCACATGCACCACGTTGGCCTGGCGATAGACGCCGTTGTCGGTGAAATTGGTACTGCCGCACAGCACCGATTGAGGCCGATATTCACCACCATCGATCTTGCTCAGCACGATGAATTTGTCGTGGAAGATTGCGTGAGTCACCCGCCCCCGTTTGCTCTCGGCGGGAAGCTTCGCCAGGCTCTCCTCATTCATGGTGGTGTCGGCATCACCGGGCTTGGCGTGATACAGCACCCGAACCTTGGCACCCCGCTCAAACGCCGCGTTGACCGCATCGATAATGGTCGGCAGTTGATACTCGTAAATCGCGATGTCCAGCGCCCACTGGCCATCCACGGCGCGCTCGATGAAACCGGTGATCTGCTCCAGCAAGCCGTTCTCCAGCCATTGCCGTGGTGCGGCGGGCCAGTCGTCGAGGGACAGGTTCTTGTTGGCGCTCAGCTGTGCATCGAGCTCGGGGAACTTGCGGGAGAAGGCCTGGCTGGCCGCCACCGCACGATTGAAAATGACATGCTGGCCCGCCGGCAGGCCATTGTCGGTGGTGACCGTCACCGCCAGGGCCTCGCCCAATTGCGGCGCATCCGGCGTGCCATAGGCCAGATGCACCCGGTAGTTGATCGTCACGCCCGGATTGACCGCGTAATCAGCCCAGCGAAATTTCTGCAACGGTGCGCTGTCGCTGGGCGTCGCGTTGTACTGGGGAAAGGTGTGCGCCTTGCCGGGGAAGGTCAGGCTGTTGAACAGAAACTCCCAGGGCCCGCTGCCCTGCTGTTTTTCGATGGCAAAACCTAGCAGGCCTTTGCGTCGCGGCTCGACCAGGTCCATGGCGAGCAGTACGCCGTTGGTACCGGCATAGGCTTTGACGCGGAAATCGTCCTGACTGTTAGCGGCTAGAACACGCATGATCCACTCCTGTGATGAGCTGAATCCACAGCATAGGTGCTGTGGGTAATTCGGCAGATTAAAGCGTGTCGATATGTCGATAGTCTGCGTTCAATTCGTGCGCCAGGGCCTTCGACCGCCCCAATCGAATCGGCCCGCGCTCTATGTCTACCAGCAACGCCGGGCAATTGAGTGCCACCTGCATTGGCATGGCTTTTAGGCGGCCATCGGTCAGCAGCAACACGCGTTGTTGCTCTGCCGGAAAACGCTTTTGCCGCAACGCCAGCCAATGCGTCGCTTCATCCAGCGCGGCGAACAACGGCGTGCCTCCGCCCGCACCGAGTGCATCGAGCCAGTCGCGCAGGCTGGCCGAGGCTTTCAGGCCTTGCACTTGCCACTTCGGCGCAGCGCCACTGGCGGTCAATAGCGCCAGCCGCGCACGCTGGCGATAGGCGTCATCGAACAGTTGCGCCAGCAGGCCTTTGGCGTCACTCAGCGCCTGATGACGCCGGGTCGAGGCCGAGGCATCGACAATCACCAGCCACAGCTCGTGGGGGGAACGACTGCGCAGATGGAACAGCAGATCTTCGCGCTGACGCGGACGGCCGTTGAGCAGCGTGCCGGGCCAATTGACCGAGCCGTTTTGGCTGGCTTGACGCTGACCTTGCCTGCCGTTTTTCAGGTGTCCTGCACGGGGTTTGGCATTCGCCCCCGCGTCAGATCGAGGGCGAATGCCTAGGGCTTTTTTGGCCAGCTCGGCACTTCACGGCGGGCGCCGGTGGGCAATGCCTGAGCGGGCATTTCACCCCACTGGCCCTGGCCTTCGCCGGGGTTCGGTTGTTGGGCGGCGGACGCGTCTGGCGCGGGGTTCTGGCGCGGCGCAGACGGCGGCGTGTCGCGACGACGATGGCGCAGGGCAAACTCGGCTACAGCATCGATGTCTTCCTCGCCGATCGCCCCGGCCCCACGCCACGCCGCATGGGCGCGGGCGGCACGCAGCCAGACCAGGTCGGCACGCAAGCCGTCGACCCCGGCGGCAAAACAACGCTCGGTGATCTGCGCCAGTGCCTGATCATCCAGAGGAATGCTCGCCAGTGCTGCACGCGCACCTTGGCAGCGTTCACGCAATGCCTGCTGCCGAGTTTCCCAGTCGGCGCAAAAAGCCTGGGGGTCGCTGTCGAAATCCAGCCGGCGACGGATGATCTGACCGCGCTCAAGCGGCACCGTGTGACCGCTGAGGGCGACGTTCAGACCGAAACGGTCGAGCAGTTGCGGACGCAGCTCGCCCTCTTCCGGGTTCATGGTGCCGATCAATACAAAGCGCGCCGAATGCCGATGGGAAATGCCGTCGCGTTCGATCAGGTTGGTGCCGCTGGCAGCGACGTCGAGAAGCAAATCCACCAGATGATCGGGCAGCAGATTCACTTCATCGACGTACAGCACGCCGCCGTCAGCCTTGGCCAACACACCGGGGGAAAACTGCGCACGGCCTTCACCCAGCGCGGCGTCCAGGTCGAGGGTGCCGACCAGTCGCTCTTCAGTCGCGCCCAACGGCAAGGTGACGAACTGCCCGCTGGCGAGCAGGTCCGCCAGGCCACGGGCCAACGTCGACTTGGCCATGCCCCGCGGGCCTTCGATCAGCACGCCGCCGATTTTCGGGTCGATGGCCGTCAGGCACAGCGCCAGTTTCAGAGCATCGGCGCCGACCACGGCGGACAGCGGAAAATGCGGGGTGTCGGTCATTGTCTGGTCTCGATCATGGTCGGTCATTACTAGGGATAAACACCAATGTCTGTCAGTTAAAAAGCACAACCTGTGGGAGCGAGCTTGCTCGCGATAGCGGCGTTACATTCAACATCAATGTTGACTGACCCATCGCTATCGCGAGCAATCGAGCGTCGACCGGCTGCTCCCACATTAGACTTGAGTCGCTGCTGATCTAGCTGTCTTCTTCTATATCCAACAACAAGTTCTCCAACGCCTCCCGATACTCGCCCGGCTCCTGCCACATCCCGCGTTGCTGGGCTTCGAGCAGGCGTTCGGTCATGTCGCGCAAGGCGTGGGGATTATGCTGCTGGACGAACTCGCGGGTCGACGGGTCAAGCAAATAGGCGTCGGCCAGCAAGGCGTACTGGTGATCGTCGATCAGCTGTGTAGTGGCGTCGAAGGCGAACAGGTTATCGACGGTGGCCGCCAGTTCAAAAGCACCTTTGTAGCCGTGCCGCTTGACCCCGTCGATCCACTTCGGGTTGGCCGCCCGGGAGCGGATCACCCGGTTCAGCTCTTCCTTGAGGGTACGGATCTTCGGCAAATCCGGCTGACTGTGGTCGCCATGGTAGCTCGCCGCCGCTTCGCCACTGAGGCTTTCGACAGCCGCAAGCATGCCGCCCTGGAACTGGTAATAGTCGTTGGAATCGAGCAAGTCGTGCTCGCGATTGTCCTGGTTTTGCAGCACCGCCTGAACCTGGCTCAAGCGCTGGGCGAACTGTTCGCGAGCCGCCGTACCCTCATCCGAACCGCCATAAGCGTAGCCGCCCCAGTTCAAGTAGACCTCGGCCAGATCCTCGCGGCTCTGCCACAAACGTCCATCAATGGCGCCCTGTACGCCCGCGCCATAAGCACCGGGCTTGGCGCCGAAAATCCGCCAGCCGGCCTGTCGTGCGGCGGCGTCTTCGTCCAGACCGGACTGGATCAGCGCTTCACGTTCGCCGCGAACCTTGGCCGCCAACGGGTTCATGTCGTCTGGCTCATCCAGCGCGGCAACCGCTTGCACGGCGGCATCGAACAACCGAATCAGGTTGGCGAAGGCATCGCGGAAGAACCCCGAGACGCGCAACGTCACATCCACGCGCGGCCGGTCGAGCAGGCTCAGTGGCAGTATTTCAAAGTCATCGACCCGCTGACTGCCCGTGGCCCAGACCGGGCGCACGCCCATCAGCGCCATGGCTTGGGCGATATCATCGCCGCCGGTACGCATGGTCGCCGTGCCCCAGACCGACAAACCCAACTGGCGCAAATGATCGCCGTGGTCCTGCAGGTGCCGTTCAAGAATCAGGTTCGCCGAGTGGAAACCAATGCGCCAGGCGGTGGTGGTCGGCAGGTTGCGCACGTCCACCGAGTAAAAGTTGCGCCCGGTCGGCAGCACATCGAGGCGTCCGCGACTCGGTGCGCCGCTGGGCCCTGCCGGAACAAAACGACCGCTGAGCGCATCCAGCAAGCCGCGCATTTCTGCCGGGCCGCAGGCGTCCAGTCGCGGCGCGACCACCTCACACAGGTTGTCGATGATTGCTTTCACGTCAGACCAGCCTGCCTCCTGTGGGAGCGAGCCTGCTCGCGAAAGCGCCGGGGCAATCGATATCAATGTTGAATGATCGACCGCTTCGCGAGCAGGCTCGCTCCCACAGGGACCGGGTTTGACTTGATGAGACGGGTTTTGTAGCTCGAACTCGGTATTCACCGTCTGCGAGATCAGTTGAGTGGCGAACAATTCCAGCCGTTCGCGAGTGTCGCCAGCAGTGCGCCACGCCTCAGCACTGAGCGTCAGCAACTCAGCCGGCTTCGGACCCGACCAAGGATCGGACAACACACAATCCAGTGGATCAAAGCCCAGCGCGAACGCCTTGGCCAAGGCCCGCAACAGGCTCGATTGCGCGCCACGACCGTCACCGCGCGGAATCCGCAGCAACGCCAGCAAGGTGTCGATGCGCAGACGCCCGCTTGGCGATTCGCCGAATACGTGCAGGCCATCGCGGATCTGTGACTCTTTCAAATCACACAAATAGGTATCGAGACGCGGCAACCAGATCGCGGCATCGGCGTCGCTGTCGAGCTTCTCGTCCAACTGCAACTCGCGGTCGATATGGGTTTCACGCACCAGATTGAGGATGTCGCGCTGCAACTCGCGAGCCCGTCGTGGGTCGAGCAATTGGGCTTCGTAATACTCGTCGGCCAACAGTTCCAGATTGCGCAACGGGCCGTAGGTTTCGGCGCGGGTCAGTGGCGGCATCAGGTGGTCGATGATCACCGCCTGCGTTCGACGCTTGGCCTGCGCGCCCTCACCCGGATCATTGACGATAAACGGGTAAATGTTCGGCAGCGGCCCGAGCAACGCGTCCGGCCAGCAGCTTTCGGACAGGCCAACGCCCTTGCCCGGCAACCATTCGAGGTTACCGTGCTTGCCGACGTGAATCACCGCGTGGGCGCCGTAGGCCTGACGCAACCAGAAGTAGAACGCCAGGTAACCGTGGGGCGGCACCAGGTCCGGGTCGTGATAGACCGCGCTCGGATCAACCTGATAACCGCGTGCCGGCTGAATGCCGACAAAGGTCAGGCCAAACCTGAGCCCTGCGACCATCATTCGTCCACTGCGGAACATCGGGTCGTTTTCAGGCGATCCCCAACGTTCCAGCACCGCTGCACGGTTGGCTTCGGGCAAGGCGTTGAACATCGAATAATAGTCGGCCAGTGCCAGGCTTTGCTGGCACGGGCGCAGGTCGATGCTCTCCAGGTCATTGCTGACCCCGCCGAGCAATTGCTGAATCAATGCGGTGCCGCTTTCCGGCAAATCGGAAGGCAACGGATAACCTTCTGCGTGCAGCGCCCGCAGGATATTCAGCGCCGCGGCCGGCGTGTCGAGGCCAACGCCGTTGCCAATCCGCCCGTCGCGGGTCGGGTAGTTGGCGAGGATCAGCGCAATGCGTTTTTCAGCATGAGGCACCCGCGCCAGCTCGACCCAGCGCCGCGCCAGTTCAGCGACAAAATCCATGCGTTCGGGTTGTGGTCGATAACAGACCACGTCGGACTGGCTGCGCTCACTGCGCCAGGCCAGGTCCTTGAAACTGATCGGGCGGCTGATGATCCGTCCATCGAGCTCCGGCAAGGCGATGTGCATCGCCAGATCCCGTGGGCCGAGCCCTTGCTCACTGGCGCGCCAACCCGGCTCGTTGTCCTGGGCGCAGATTGCCTGGATCACCGGGATATTGCGCCGGAAGGGTCGCAGGTGCGGGGCTTCGGGGCTCGATTGAGCAAACCCGGTGGTGTTGAGAATCACCGAGGCCTGCGCCTCATCCAGCCAGTCCTCGACCACCGTCAGGCAGCCGGGCTCTTTCAAACTGGCCAGCGCTATCGGCAGCGGGTTCAGCCCCGCCGCCTGCAAGCGCTGGCAGAAAACATCGATGAAAGCGGTGTTCGCCGCCTGCAAGTGCGAACGGTAAAACAGCACCGCCGCCACCGGCTGATCAAGCTGCCAGTCGGCTTGCCAATCGCCCAGCGTCGCGTTGCTTTTGTATGGGTGGTAAATCGCGGTACGCGGCAAGGTCTGCGGTTCGGACCAGTGGTAATCGCGGCCCAGCCAACGACTGGCCAGGCAGCGATACAAATCCAGCGCATTGCCCATGCCGCCCTGACGCAAAAAATGCCAAAGCCGCTCGCGGTCTTCGACAGGCACGGTACTGAGGTCGCTGAGCTCCGGGTCAGGACGGTCATCGCCCGGCACCAGAATCAGTTGCACTCCGCGTTGCGACAGCTCCACCAGACGCTCGATGCCGTAGCGCCAATAAGCGATCCCGCCGTGCAGCGAGATCAGAATCACCTTGGCGTGGCGCAGCACTTCGTCGACGTACAAGTCGACCGAGGCGTGATTCTGCACCTGCATCGGGTTGGCCAGGCGCAGGCTCGGGTAATCCTCGGGCAACTGCTGCGCCGCTTCGGCGAGCAGCGCCAGGCTGGAGTCGCCGCTGCACAGAATCACCAGCTCGGCGGGGGTTTGGCCAAGGTCGGCAATGTTGTCATCCGAGACGAAACCGCCGGGCTGGGTCCTGAGCAGGTGCATGGATTAAACGCTGAGCGCAGCGCGCAATTGCGCTTCGAGCAAGGCGGCGTCGAGTTGCTGGCCGATCAGCACCAGACGGGTGCTGCGCGCTTCGTCTGCGCCCCACTGACGATCGAAATGCTTGTCGAAACGCGTACCCACGCCCTGGATCAGCAAGCGCATCGGCTTGCTCGGGATTGCGGCGAAACCCTTGACCCGCAGGATGCCGTGCTGGACCACCAATTGGGTCAGGGCGTCGAGCAACAGGCTTTCGTCGGCTTGCGGCAGTTCAATGGAAATCGAATCGAAGGCGTCGTGATCGTGATCATCGTGGTCGTCGCCATCGTGGTGATGGTCGTGGTGGCTGTGGCGGCTGTCGATGTGTTCTTCAGAGCCGGCGCCCAGGCCGATCAGCACGTCCAGCGGCAAACGACCGCTGCTGGCTTCGATGATCTTCACCGCTGGCGGCAGTTCTTCGGCGACTTCCAGGCGCACTTTGGCCAGATCTGCCGGGCTGATCAGGTCGGCCTTGTTGAGAATCACCAGGTCGGCGCTGGCCAGTTGGTCGGCGAACAGCTCGTGCAGCGGCGATTCGTGGTCCAGGTTCGGGTCGAGTTTGCGCTGGGCATCGACCTGATCCGGGAACGCAGCGAAAGTACCAGCGGCCACAGCCGGGCTGTCGACCACGGTGATCACCGCATCCACGGTGCAGGCGCTACGGATTTCCGGCCACTGGAAGGCCTGGACCAACGGTTTTGGCAGGGCCAGGCCGGAGGTTTCGATGAGGATGTGGTCGAGATCGCCGCGACGGGCAACCAGTTCGCGCATCACCGGGAAGAACTCTTCCTGAACAGTGCAGCACAGGCAGCCGTTGGCCAGCTCATACACGCGACCGTTGGCTTCCTCCTCGGTGCAGCCGATGGAACATTGCTTGAGGATTTCGCCGTCGATGCCCAGCTCGCCGAACTCGTTGACGATCACCGCGATACGCCGGCCCTGGGCGTTATCGAGCATGTGTCGCAGCAAGGTGGTTTTGCCCGAACCGAGGAAACCGGTGACGATGGTGACGGGAAGTTTGGCCAGTGTTTTCATCGGATGCCCTTTGGCAAGGTGGCGGGCATACGGGACGACAACCGACGGCGCTTGAGCGCGCGGAAGAATTCGCCACCGGATCACCCCGCCCGGTTGTAGTGAGAATCTGTATCGAGGCAGGTCTCCTGGCTGACGGTGGGCCAGTCTTTCGACTGGCGGTTCCTGCACCTTCCCGCGCCTGAAAACAAAAGAGCGCAGTGGCATGGCAGAAACGAAACCGTTCACAGTTGCGGGGGCAGCCGCGGCATCGACCGCGTTCCCTTCTTAGCTTCGGTGCACGCACCGAAGAACCTCGAAAGCGCAAGGCTACGCATCGCATCGGGGCGGGTCAATGTTCGCCTGAGTTGTGCGTCGGCTGTGATGACGCCATCGCGAGCAGGCTCGCTCCCACAGTTGACCGCGTTCCAATGTGGGAGCGAGCCCGCTCGCGATGGCAGCACCTCGGTCTCGCGTTGAGAACGCTTGCCAATTGACGCCCTGCCCTCGCCCATGCTCTCCTACACGCCTTGTTACGGGTGCCCTTCACAGGGTGAAACGGGAAACCGGTGAATCATGTGCTTTACTCAAAAGCCATGTCAGTCCGGTGCTGCCCCCGCAACGGTAAGCGAGCGAAGAATCAGATCCACTGTGCCAGCAGTTCGGCATGGGAAGGCGATTCTTGCAGGTTCGGCGAATGCCAGCCCCTCGTGAGCCCGGAGACCGGCCCGCAACACATCAATAACAAACCCGCGGTGGGCGGGCGCTGTTTCAGCCTCTGCGTGCCCGGCTCGCGGGGGGTTGCATGCGCTCGCTTCACCCACTGACTGACCAGAGGGAAGCGCCATGTCGATCATCAGCAGCACTCGCCACGTCACCGCCAGCACCACCTCCACCCTGAGCCAACGCCTCGTTGCCGCTATCGGCGCATCGATCCTGGGCGCATGTCTTGTATATTTCGCCGGCTTCTCGCACATCGACGCGGTGCACAACGCCGCCCACGATACCCGTCACAGTTCTGCTTTCCCGTGCCACTGAGACCTGCCGAGATGATCAAGCGTATTGCGCAAACCGCAGGTTTCACCGGTTTGTTGGCCGCCCTGCTGCTGACCCTGCTGCAAAGCTTCTGGGTCGCGCCGCTGATTCTTCAGGCGGAAACCTACGAAAAAGCCCCGGCGGCTGAAGTCCATGAACATGCCGAAGGCGCGATGGCCGGCCACACCCATGATGCGCAAGCCTGGGAACCGGAAGACGGCTGGCAGCGTGTGCTGTCGACCGCCGGCGGAAATCTGGTGGTCGCCGTTGGCTTTGCACTGATGCTCGCCGGGCTCTACACCCTGCGCGCCCCGACTCGCACCGCTCAAGGCCTGCTCTGGGGGTTGGCCGGTTACGCGACCTTCGTCCTCGCACCGACCCTGGGTCTGCCGCCGGAATTGCCGGGGACTGCCGCCGCAGACCTGGCACAACGGCAGATCTGGTGGATCAGCACCGCAGCGTCCACCGCAGTCGGTATCGCGCTGATCGTGTTCGCCCGGCATTGGCTGCTGAAAGTGCTCGGTGTCGCCATTCTGGCCGTGCCGCACATCATCGGCGCACCGCAGCCTGAAGTGCATTCGATGCTGGCCCCCGAAGCCCTCGAAGCGCAATTCAAAGTCGCCTCGCAGCTGACCAACGCCGCGTTCTGGCTGGCCATGGGCCTGATCAGCGCCTGGTTGTTCCGCCGCAAAAGCGATGGTCAATACCACGCATGAGTGAAACGGGCGCAGCGCCGACCCTGGTGGTCGGCCTAGGCTGCCAGCGCGGCTGCCCAGCCAGCACGCTGCGCACGTTGCTCGATCAGGCGTTGCAGGCTCATCACATCGATCTACAGGCGATCAAGGCCTTGGCCAGCATCGATCTGAAACGTGATGAGCCCGGTCTGATCGAGTTGGCCCGGCAACTGTCACTGCCACTGATCTGCTTCAGCAGCGAACAACTTTCCAGCTATAAACCGCAACTCAGCCATCGCTCGCAAATCGCTTTCGAGCGCACCGGCTGCTACGGCATAGCGGAAAGTGCCGCGCTGGCCCTCGCCGAACAACTGGCGCAGGCACCGGTAAAATTGCTGATCCCGCGACAAAAATATGCCCAGGCGACGTTTGCGTTGGCCGGCGCCGCCTAAAATCCTCGATAATCCCCGCCTTCGATCATGAGCAATCTTCATCTGAAGCCTTGCTTTGACATTTTTCACAGGAGCCGGCCATGACCGTCTACTTCATTGGCGCAGGTCCCGGCGACCCGGAACTGATCACGGTCAAGGGCCAGCGACTGATTCGCAGCTGCCCGGTGATCATCTACGCCGGCTCGCTGGTGCCTGAAGCCGTATTGGCAGGCCATCAGGCCGAACAGGTGGTCAACAGCGCCGAATTGCACCTGGAACAGATCATCGAACTGATCAGAGTCGCCCACGACAAAGGCCAGGATGTAGCACGCGTGCATTCCGGCGATCCGAGCCTGTATGGGGCAATCGGCGAGCAGATTCGTTACCTGCGCGAGCTGAACATTCCGTTTGAAATCATCCCTGGCGTCACCGCCACTGCTGCGTGTGCAGCGTTGTTGGGGGCCGAGCTAACGCTGCCGGACATCTCGCAAAGCGTCATCCTGACCCGCTACGCCGACAAGACCGCGATGCCGCCGGGCGAAGAATTCAGCAGCCTGGCCCGGCATGGCGCGACCATGGCGATTCATCTGGGGGTCAATCACCTGGAGAAAATCGTCGCTGAACTGCTGCCGCATTACGGCGCGGACTGCCCGATTGCGGTGGTGCATCGGGCCAGTTGGCCGGATCAGGATTGGGTGGTGGGGACGCTGACAGACATCGCCGAAAAGGTTCAGGCCAAGGGATTCCGACGTACGGCGCTGATTCTGGTGGGTCGGGTGTTGGGCAGTGACACCTTTGGCGAGTCGTCGCTGTACCGTGCGGGGCATGCACATTTGTACAGGCCTTAGGCCCCCATCGCGAGCAGGCTCGCTCCCACAGGGGATACTCGGTCAAATGTGGGAGCGAGCCTGCTCGCGAT